>JBBIPI010000105.1:0-5739 GCA_037442985.1 Clostridiales bacterium | reverse complement strand
GGGGCGCCGCGCAGCGCCTCCCGCAGCCCGCGCGCCTCTTCCTCCTCCCAGGGCACCAGGAAGAGGTCGCACCCGGCCAGGCGCGCCACGGCGCGCGGCAGGTCCCAGACGGGGCCGACCTCGGGGACGGCCGACCGCCCGGCCTGCTCCGCCGCCTCCCGGGCGATGCGGCGCCAGCGCTCCACCCGCGCCTCCCCCCTGCCCGCCGGCCGGACCACGGTGCGCGCGCACACCACGGGCAGGATCTCCGCCACGCCCACCTCGGTGCACTTCTGCACCACCCAGTCCATCTTGTCGCCCTTGGGCAGCCCCTGGGCCAGCACCACGCGCACCGGCGGCTCCGTCCGCCGCCGCTCCCGCGCCAGCACACGCCCCTCCACCGCCCGGGCGTCAGCCCTCGTCAGCTCGACGGTGAGATCCCACCCCTCGGCGTCCACGGCGATGACGCGCGCACCCGGCCCCAACCTCAGCACCCGCACCATCTGCCGCGCCACTGCCGCCGGGAAGACCAGGGCGTCTCCCGGCCTGGCCGTGCTCTCGACGAAGAACCGATGCATCCACCGCGCCTCCCCCGCACCGCCTGTGTCGCCGACTGATTTCGCCGGCGGCCACCGCGGTTCCTGGCCGCAGGGCGGGGCGGCGACCGGGGCACGCCATCATCATGGAACCGGCTCCGCAGGACCATCTAACGCTCACCCGAACACTGCACCACAGGCCGGTGAACAGGGCACACTACCGTCTAAACAGACTCCGTAGAACCATTTGCCGCTTTAAGTTGTTAAAGAGATGAAGAGCCCTTCTGTCCCAACGCTTCCATACACCTTACCCTCCAGGGGTACTCAGCAACATAACAACACGTCTATCGCCGCGCTGGAGATGATGGCGGTTTAGGGCTTGCGGGAACGACTTATCTCCCTATGGCGGGACCCTCAGTCGCAGTTGTTCGTCGGTAGGAGGCGGCCGGGTAACGTCTTCCGCATTGCGATTATAAGATTTTGATCGGGGTGCGAGGGAACCCGGGAGCTTGACCCGGCCTTGGCCACGCCGCCTTTTTCAGGTCGGTCCCCCATGCCGGCAGGGCCGGCGCCACGAAGGGATGAAAATGATGGTAGACCCTGGTCGTTTACGAGGCAGCGGGAAGCAACCTCGCAACGACGACCAAAGGGAGCGTCAGCGGAAGTATGGCCGGCGGGCAGCAGGTGTCGCTATACTGTGATTCGTCCAAGGCGGGGAGCCACGCCTACGGGACGGCGCTGCCCTGGTGCCGCCTGCACGAGGAAGGGCTGCGTTGGCCGGGGAACGGCGCGGCCGGGCTGGAGGCGCTCCGGCGCCTGACGGGCGGGTGACGGCGGTGCGGGCGGCGGCGATACCGGAGCCGGTGGCCCGCATCGTGGCCGCCCTGGAGGCCGCCGGGCACGAGGCCTATCTCGTGGGCGGCTGCGTGCGCGACCTGCTCCTGGACAGGGAGCCCAAGGACCTGGACGTGGCCACCAGCGCGCGCCCGGAGGAGGTGCGGCGCCTCTTCCGCAAGGCGGTGCCCACCGGCGAGCGGTACGGCACGGTGACGGTGCTGGACTTCGGCCCCCCGGTGGAGGTGACCACCTTCCGGGCCGAGGGGCGCTACGCCGACCACCGGCACCCGGAGGCGGTGCGCCTGGGGGTGACGCTGGAGGAGGATCTGGCCCGGCGCGACTTCACCGTGAACGCCATGGCGCTGGGCCGCGCGGGCGAGCTGGTCGACCCCTTCGGCGGCTTGGGCGACCTCCAGGCGCGGGTGATCCGCTGCGTGGGGGAGCCGGCGGCGCGCTTCGGCGAGGACGCGCTGCGGATGCTGCGGGCGGCCCGCCTGGCGGCGCAGTTGGGCTTCACCGTGGAGGCAGGCACGCGGGCGGCCATGGCGGCCCACGCCCACCTCATCGAGCGCGTGAGCGCCGAGCGCATCCGCGACGAGCTGCTCAGGACCCTGCTGGCGCCGGACCACGGGGCGGGCTTCGACCTCCTGCTGGCCACGGGGCTGCTGGGCCGCGTGGCGCCCGAGGTGGCGGCCATGGCCGGCGTGGAGCAGGGGGGGCAGCACGCCTACGACGTCTACACCCACTCGCTCCTGACGGTGGTCGACAAGGACCACCCGGGCCTGGCCCTGGCCGAGCTCCTCCACGACGTGGGCAAGCCGGACACGCGCACCTTGGTGGACGGCGAGGTCCACTTCTACCGCCACGAGGTGGTGGGCGCGGAGAAGGCGGCCGCCCTCCTGCGGCGGCTGCGCCTGGACGGGGACACGGTGGAGCTGGTGGCCCTGCTCGTGCGCCACCACCTGGTGTACGGGCTGTGGCGGGCCGCGGACGGCGCCTACCGCCGGCTGATCCGGCGGGTGGGGCGGGAGAACGTGCCGCTACTGGCGCGGCTGGTGCGGGCTGACGTGGCGGCCCACGGCAACATGCCGCCGGAGCGGCTGGCCGAGGTGGAGGGGGTCCTGGCCCGCCTGGAGGAGCTGGCGGCGCGGCCGGAGCCGCTCACCGTCAAGGAGCTGGCCGTGGGCGGGCGCGACGTGATGGAGGCGCTGGGGATCGGGCCGGGGCCGTTGGTGGGCCGGGTGCTGGCCCGGCTCCTCGAGGCGGTGCTGGACGACCCGTCCCTCAACACCCGCGAGCGGCTGCTCCCCCTCGTGGAGGCTTACGGGCAGGAGGTCGCCCGGGGGCGAGGGGACGGGCTCCGCTGAGCCTGATCCTGGACGTTCCGGGCTTGCCCGTCGGGACGAAAGTCGGGATCACATAGGCCATGAAGAACTGTACTTATGTGATAATATAGTTCGTGACCAGAATGGTCAGGAGGTGCGGCGATGTGAAGCGCGTCGGCGTGGCGGAGTTCAAGAGAGGCCTGGCCCGCTACCTCGCCGCCGTCAAGAGCGGGGAGCAGGTGGTCATCACCGAACGCGGCCGCCCGGTGGCCCATCTGGTCGCGGCAAGCGAGGGGGCAGACGGGTGGGGCGAGGTCCGGGAGCTGGAGCGCGCCGGCTTGGCCCGGGTTGGCACCGGGAGGATACCCGATTGGGTCTGGACGGCTCATCGCCCGGCGGATGCAGGAGCGCTCGCCCGCCGTCATCTGGCTGAGGAGAGGGAAGCAGGCAGGTGAAGTTCTGGGACGCGTCGGCGGTCATACCGCTTTGCCTGCAGGAGGCCATGAGCGACCGCGTCCTTGAGATCCTGCGCTCCGACCAGGCCATGGTCGTGTGGTGGTCCACTCCTGTGGAATGCCACTCCGCCCTTGCGAGGTTGAGGAGGGAGGACCTGCTCACCCAGGAGGAGGCGGACCGCGCCGCGAGGATCCTCAAGGAGCTCGAGCATGTTTGGGCCGAGATCCTGCCGGGGGAACGGGTCCGGCGGGAGGCGCGGCGCTTGCTCTACATTCATCCGTTGCGGGCGGCAGACGCCCTCCAATTGGCGGCGGCCCTGGTGTGGTGCGGACACGACCCAGAGGGGCGAGAGATGGTATGCCTGGACAGACGGCTCAGGGAAGCCGCCCAGCGGGAGGGATTTCGGGTCATACCCGAGACGGTGGAGGGGTGAAGGCCCGGCGCCCACCGCCGGCCGGGATCAGGGGCGGCGGAAGGCGAGGAGGACCCAGCCCTCCCGCTCCGCGGCGCCGGCGGGCGTGAGGCCCCGGGCGCGGAAGGCCTCCTCCACCCGCCCCCGCTCCGGGGCGACGATCCCCGAGAGCACCAGGGTGCCCCCGGGGCGCAGCACCCGCGCCAGGTCGGGGGCCAGCTCCCGCAGCACGCCGGCGGTGATGTTGGCCAGGACCAAGTCGTAGGCGGCGTCGGGCTCGCCGGCCACCTCGCCGCGCCGGACCCGGACGCGGCCCTCCACCCCGTTGGCGCGCGCGTTCTCCTCGGCCACGCGCACCGCCACCGGGTCCACGTCCAGGGCGACCACCCGCCCCGCGCCCAGCAGGGCGGCGGCGATGGCCAGGATGCCGGAGCCGGTGCCGACGTCGAGCACCGCGGCGCCCGCGACGTCCGGAGCCGACGGGCGGCCGTCACCCGGCGCGGACCCGTCCAGGAACTCCAGGCACAGGGCCGTCGAGGGGTGGGTGCCGGTGCCGAAGGCCATGCCCGGGTCGAGGCGCACCACCACCTCGCCCGGGCGCGCGTCGTAGCGTTCCCAGGTGGGGGCGACCGCCAGGCGGCGGCCGCAGCGGACGGGCTTGTAGTAAGCCTTCCAGGCCTCGGCCCAGTCCTCCTCCCGCACCACGCCCACCCGCTCCCCCCACCAGGGGCGGTCGGCGGGGAGGCCGAGGTGCGGGAAGGACGCCGGGAAGGCGCGCAGCGCCGCCCGCACCGCCTCCAGGCGGGCGCGCCCCTCGCCGTCCGCGGGGAAGAAGGCGCGGACGAGGGCGCGGCCGGCGGGACCGCCGTCCGGGCCGTCCTCCAGGACTGCGCCCCCGCTCCCGTGCCGCCAGAGGAGGAAAGCCACCGCCTCGGCCGTCTCCTGCGGGACGTCCAGGGCGACCTCCAGGTATTCCATGTTCGCGACAACCCCAGCCGGCGACCGCCGGCTCCTACACGCCTCAGGTGCCGCCGAAGCCGATAGTGACCCGCTCGTTCTCCACGATCACGGGCACCCGGCGCTGGCCGCCGGAGTACTCCATCATACGCCGGAGGGCTTCCTCGTCCACGCGGTCGCCCTCCTTGACCCGGACGTACTCCACCGCGAAGCCGCGCCGCTCGTAGTCGGCCCGGGCGTTGCGCGTGTAGGGTCAGGTGTCCTTGCCGAAGATGAGCACGCGCGCCACTTCCGCCACCCTGCCCTCACCCCCCTTCCGCCGAACCCGGCCCCTGGGCCGCCGGAGCATCCCGTGACGCGGCGGCCTCACAGGTTGAAGGCGTCGCGCACGCGGCGGACGAAACCGCGCGGCCCCTCGCCGGCCACCGCCTCCCCGCGCAGCTCGGCGAAGCGGCGGAGCAGGGCCCGCTCCTCGTCGCTCAGGTCCCGCGGCACGTCGACGATCACCCGCACCCGGTGGTCGCCCCGGCCCCCGCCCCTGAGGTAGGGGAGCCCCTTGCCGCGCAGGCGGAAGACGGCGCCGGACTGGGTGCCGGGCGGCACCGTCAGCTTCTCGCGCTGCGGCGGCTGCCCGGGAGGCGTGAGCACCGGGATCTCCACCTCCGCGCCCAGGGCCGCCTGGGCGATGCCGACGTGGACCTCGGACACGAGGTCCGCCCCGTCGCGGGCGAAGTGCGGGTGGGGCCGCACCGTCACGTCCACGTAGAGGTCGCCGGGCGGGCCGCCCTTGCGCCCCGCTGCGCCCTCGCCCTGGAAGCGCAGGCGCGTCCCCGTGTCCACGCCGGGCGGGATGCGCACGCTGATGCGGCGGCGGCGGCGCTGCAGCCCGAGCCCGCCGCAGGACGGGCACGGCCGCTCCGGGAACCGGCCCTCGCCGCGGCAGCGGCCGCAGGGACGCTCTGTGGCGAAGCTCATCAAGCCGGCCGTGCGCACGGTGCGCACCACGCCGCTGCCGCCGCAGTCCGGGCAGACGACGACGCGCGTCCCGGGCGCCGCCCCCGTGCCGCCGCAGGCGTCGCAGGCCTCCTCCCGGGTCACCTCGATCTCCTTCTCCCCGCCGAAGGCCGCCTCCTCCAGGGAGAGGGAGAGCTCCAGGCGCAGGTCCGCGCCCCGCACCGGACCGCCCGCCCGCCGGCGGGCGCCCAGGCCGCCGAAGCCGCTGAAGAAGCTCTCGAAG
>JBBIPI010000104.1:0-5743 GCA_037442985.1 Clostridiales bacterium | reverse complement strand
GCTCTTCCGATCTACCGCCATCGACGTCCTCCCCCTTCCTACAAGTCGCAGGCTTGCGCCTCGGCCGCCATCTTCCGCTCCGTCCACCAGTTGAAGAACTTCACCCCTGCGAACACCCCGGTGACCATGCCGATCATGAACAGCCATCCACCTGGGTCGCCGCCGGCGACGCGGATGAAGAAGGCGCCGATGTTGCAACCCAGGGCCGGGCGGGACCCCAGGCCCATGAGCAGGCCGCCCAGGAGTCCCCAGGCGATCAACTCGCCCTTGGGCGCCTTGAACTTGAACTCCCGGTTCAGGAGCGCCATGGCCATGGCGCCCAGGATGATCCCGAAGGACATCCACAGGGCCGGGTTGCGCCACAGGGCGGGCAGGCCGTTGTTCACCCCGAAGAACACGTTGTCGCGCATGTTGAAACCGAACCGTTCCAGTATCCACGCCCCGAGCTGCGCTTCCTGGGTCGTGATGTACCAGTACCCGGGGTCGAAGACCGTTCCAAAGATGGACACGTCTGCCGTGTAACCCATCCTGGTCAGCAACTCGCCGAAGTTGTTGACACCGAACTTGAGCTGCAACCCTTTCATGACCATGATATGCAGGCCGGCTGTGATCCCGATCAGCACGCCCATGAGGGTGGTGCGCTTGGAGGCGGTGATCATGCTCCAGAGGCCGGCCAGGTCGGCGCTCAGGCCGGTGCCGCCATGGGTGCGCGCCCACTTCTTGAGGAAGCCTTTGCGGACCCAGACGGCATAGATGACGACGAGGAGCAGGGCCGCCGGCAGGACGGTGTTCACCAGGGCGTCGCCTACGAAGAATTTGGCGGCTCCAGGCAGGGCGGAGAAGAGCTTCGTGTGGGATAGCTGGATCGCCGGTTGGTCCCAGACATAACCTGTGAGGTAAGTGTCGAACCAGGAGGTTACCTTCTCCCGCGGTACCCAGGTCTTGGCTTGGGAGGAGGCGATCCAGGAACTGGGCAGGAGCCGGTTGAGGAAACCGCCTGCCGTCACGAAGATCGCTTGGCCGAAGGAGATGCCCGCGATGGCCAAGAGCGAGGTGCCGTTGCCTTCGCCTATTTTATAGAGGGAGCCCGAGGCGCAACCGCCCGCGAGGACCATCCCGAAGCCGAAGATAATGCCCGAGATCACCGTGTGGATGCCCAGCGGAGCCGCGTGGAAGGTGTTCAGGTCGAGTGCAGAGAGGGTGGCCGCCACCAGGCTGAAGAAGATGAGGGCCACCAGGATGCCGACGGCCATCCTCGGCACGCCGGCCACGAACAGATCCCTGGACGCCGAGGCAAAACAGAAGCGGCCGTATTGGAGCATCATCCCGTAAGCGAACCCGAACCAGATGTATGCGACTAGGTAGACATAGAACACGTTTACCTTGATGTACCAAAGGCTGATGAGGACCAAGAGGCCGGTTAAAAGAAAAGCCCACATCCTTTGGCGCCGGGCCACCACGTCTGCCGGCTCCATGCACCCACCCCCGCCACGCAACGATACCCTACCCTCTACGGCAATAATAATCAATAACAGACGACCGACGCCGAGTCAACAACTGTCTTTAGTTACATGAATAATGCACAGTGACGAAAGTTTTGTATACGAAAGGATCGTCGGCCGCCGAGAAGGAGCGGCACACGGGTAGGCGTTCCAATCGCCCGGCCAGCTCGGGAGATACTTGTTCCCGGTAGGGGGTGGTCGAGATCACAACGACGGCGGCAGGGCCGAACGGTTCCGACTGGTAATAACCGGGCGTCGGTAGCTCCCAAGTGAAGCGCAGAGGGGAGCGGGTCACCGCGTCGTCCGGGGGCCGCGCGGTGCTTCCGCGGTAGCCGATAGTCCTGGAAGTGAAGAGGTCGAGGAGCGGGACGGCCACGGCGGGGTTGACGGGCCCCACTCGGGCCTCAGGCGTCACCACCTCGACGCGCGTGACGGGGAGGGTGTCCAAGAAAGCGCCGGCGCGCTGCAAGTTGGCGGCGCTGGTGTGCCTGAGGAATGGCAGGTAGGCGCCGACGGCCAGGGCCAGGGAGGGCAGCAGCGCCGCCAGGGCCAGGAAACGCCGCAACCGGCCGTCGTCCAGTTGTGCCAACCCGCGGGCGGCCAGCAAGGCGAGGAAGGGCAGGGCGGGGAGCAGGTAGCGCGAGCGCTCCACTCCAAGGAGAAGGAGGACCAGTAAGGGCCAGCCGGCGATCGCTACCCGCCAGTCCCTCTTCGCCAGACAGAGGGCGGTCGACCAGACCGCCGCCGCCGTCACCAGCGGCGAGGTCTGGAAGAGCAAGCTGGAGCCCCAACTCTCCCCCCAGCGGCGGAGACCGGTCCACTGGTAGCTGCTTAGGAGCTCCAGTTGGTCCCTCAGCAGGTCGAGCTTCCAGAGGGTCAAGGCCGCCGCCGGAAAGGCGGCGATGAGGAACACGGCAGCCGCGCGCCGCGCGTGGGGCCTGGCGCCGCGGGTGACAGCCCATACCAGGGCGGCGACCGGCAAGGTGGTGGCTAACGGCCAGGTGGAGTACTTGGCGAGCAGGGCGAGCAGCAGGGCGAGGGCGGCCAGCAGCGTCCACGCCCCGCCCCTCTGAAGGGCCTCCACGAAGAGCGCCACCGCAAGGGTGAAGAAGAACATGGTGGGGACGTCAGACATAAGGAGGGGCACCTGCACCAGAAGGTAGGGAATGGCCAGCAGCAGCCACCCGGCCAGCCATCCCGTCCGCTCGTCCCACAGCCGCTCGCCCAGCCGGGCGATGAGCAGGCAGGTGCCAGCGAAGAGCGCGGTGGTCAGCACCTGGACGCCAAGCCTGTGCTCGCCGAAGAGGCGGAAGACGCTCCCGTACAGGAACGGCACCAAGGGCAAGTCGGTCCATGCCGGGATCCCCCTTCCCCACTCGGCCAGGAAGAATCCCCACCCGTACAGCTCCAGGTGTTTGGCCTGGGTGAAGTGGCGTGCCGCGTCGACGATGACCTCGGGCTCTCCCCAGAAGAGGGCGCCGGCGGCGAAGGCCGCGGCGAACAGCGCCGCCGCAGGGGGGAGCGTGGGGGCGCGGGCGCGGGCCAGGAGCGCGGCCAACGGCAGCGCGGCGAGCACTGGGAGAAAGCGCCAGGTGTCCGCCGGGTGGGAGAACACCCAGGCCCAAGAGGTGAGGGCGTTATCGTCTGCACTGCGAAAGGCGAAGAGGAGGATGTAAGTGAGTGCCAGGACCAGGGCGGACAGCGCCTCGGTCACCGCGCCTCCCGCCCCGTCCCGCCGACCCGGTCCCGACGTCCTGCTGGCCTGACCATGTAAGTCCGGGGCATCTGTCCTCCCTCGTCTTCTGACTACTATAGAGGACATGTCTGCTCCGTGCAGCGTATCGGTCACCCGCTCCGGCAGGTCCCGCCGCGGGCGGCTCTGATAAAATGGGGCGCAAAGGGAGGGACGTCCCATGCGTCCGGCGTCGGCGCCGGTGCAGCAGCCCCTGCCTGCGGAGTACGCCGAGGCGTCGGAGGAGGAGCTGTTCGAGCGCATCGCCCGCGCCAAGGCGACCCTCGGGCGGCGCCTGGTCATCCTGGGCCACCACTACCAGCGGGACGAGGTGATCCGCTTCGCCGACCTGCGCGGCGACTCCCTCAAGCTGTCCCGCTGGGCGGCCCAGCAGAAGGAGGCGCGCTACATCGTCTTCTGCGGCGTCCACTTCATGGCCGAGACGGCCGACATCCTCACCGCCCCCGACCAGGCGGTGATCCTGCCCGACCTGGGCGCCGGCTGCTCCATGGCCGACATGGCGCCGGTGGAGGAGGTGGAGGAGTGCTGGGCGGCCCTGGCCGACACCTTCGGCGAGGAGCGCCTCCTGCCGGTGACCTACATCAACTCCTCCGCCGCCGTGAAGGCCTTCGTCGGGCACCGGGGCGGCGCCGTCTGCACCTCGTCGAACGCCGCCGCCGTCCTGCGCTGGGCGCTCGGCCAGCGGTCGACCGTCCTCTTCCTGCCGGACGAGCATCTGGGGCGGAACACAGCCGTGAGGCTGGGCCTCCCCTTCGAGGAGGTGGCCGTCTGGGACCGGGTGCGCGGGGAAC
Source organism: Clostridiales bacterium (assembly GCA_037442985.1). GTDB lineage: Bacteria > Bacillota > Sulfobacillia > DYIH01 > JBBIPI01 > JBBIPI01. The sequence continues at coordinate 1,697 of JBBIPI010000104.1, read as the reverse complement.
TGCTCCTCGACCCCCACGCCCCCGAGGGCGCGGAGTTGCGCCCGGAGCGGGTGAGGGTCGTGCTGTGGAACGGCTTCTGCTCCGTGCACCAGCGCTTCACCCCCGAGCAGGTGGCCCGGGCGCGGGAGCGCTACGGCGTCAAGGTGGTCGTCCACCCCGAGTGCCGCTGGGAGGTGGTCCGCCTGGCGGACGCCGTCGGCTCCACGGAGTTCATCATCAAGACGGTGAGCGAGTCGCCCCCCGGCTCGCGCTGGGCGGTGGGGACGGAGATCAACCTGGTCAACCGCCTGGCCACCGAGAACCCGGACAAGTTCGTCATGACCCTGGACGAGATCGTCTGTCCCTGCTCGACCATGTACCGCATCAGCCCTCAACACCTGTGCTGGGCGCTGGAGAACCTGGTGGCCGGGCGGGTGGTCAACCGGATCACCGTGCCGGAGGACGTCGCCCGCGCGGCCCGGGCGGCCCTGGACCGCATGCTGGCCATCTCCTGAGGTGCCCCCGACCGGGGAGGACGCGCCCGTGACCGAGGAGCGCTGCGACATCCTGGTGCTCGGCACCGGCATCGCCGGGCTGTACACCGCCCTCAAGGCCCGCGACCTGGGCCGGGTGCTCATCCTGACCAAGAAGAAGCTTGAGGACTCCAGCACCGAGTTCGCCCAGGGGGGGATCGCCGCCGCCATCGCCCCCGGCGACTCGCCCCTCCTGCATCTGGAGGACACCCTGGCTGCCGGCGACGGCCTGTGCGACGAGGAGGCGGCGCGGGTGCTGGTGGAGGAGGGGCCCGCCTGCGTGCGCGAGCTGGCCTCCTGGGGCGTGCGCTTCGACATGGTGGGCGAGGACTTCGAGCTGACGCGCGAGGGCGCCCACAGCCGGCGCCGCATCCTGCACGCCCGCGGCGACGCCACCGGCGACGAGATCCGCCGCGGCCTGGAGGCGCGGGTGCGGGCCGACCCTGCCATCGAGGTGCGGGAGAACGCCTTCGTCGTCGACCTCCTGGTCGAGGGCGGGCGCTGCCGCGGGGCGCTGGTGCTGGCGCCCGACGGCAGCCTGCGGCCGATCAGGGCCGGCGCCGTGGTGCTGGCCACGGGCGGCGCCGGGCAGCTCTACCGGCACAGCACCAACCCCGACGTGGCCACCGGGGACGGCATCGCCATGGCCTACCGGGCCGGGGCGCCGGTGGCCGACGTGGAGTTCGTCCAGTTCCACCCCACGGCCCTCTACGTGCCCAACCCGCCCCCAGGGCGGCGCCGCCCCCGGCCGCGGGTGCTCATCTCCGAGGCGGTGCGGGGCGAGGGGGCGGTCCTGCTCAACGTGCGCGGCCGCCGCTTCATGCCCTCCTACCACCCCCAGGCGGAGCTGGCGCCGCGGGACGTGGTGGCCCGGGCCATCGCCCAGGAGATGGAGAAGACGGCCTCCGCCTACGTCCTCCTGGACGCCCGCGGCCTAGGGGAGCGCTTCCGCGACCGCTTCCCGACGATCTACCAGAAGTGCCGGGAGCACGGGCTGGACCCGCTGCGCGAGCCCATCCCCGTCGCCCCGGCGGCCCACTACATCATGGGCGGGGTGCTGACCGACCTGGAGGGGCGGACGGGGCTGCCCGGGCTGTACGCCTGCGGGGAGGTGGCCTGCACCGGGGTGCACGGCGCCAACCGCCTGGCCTCCAACTCCCTCTTGGAGGGGATCGTCTTCGGGGG
>JBBIPI010000103.1:0-5749 GCA_037442985.1 Clostridiales bacterium | reverse complement strand
AGGGGCAGGAGGAGCGGGCGGCCCAGCAGAAGCAGGGCGCCTCCGGCCGCAGCGGCCAGCGCCGCCTCCACCGCCAGCCAGAAGGAGGCCGCGGGGCGCTCCAGGCCGGGCTGGGGCCGCAGCAGGCCGGAGAGGGGCCGCCGCAGGCAGAAGAAGGCGACGGCCGCCAGGAGGAAGAGCCCGGTCGCCGGCCAGGCATAGGGCCCCCGCGTGCCGGCCACAGCCGCCGTCCCCAGGCCGGCGACCGAGGCGGCCAGCAACATCACCCATGACCCGTGCTCCCGCGGCAGCGGCGGCCTGCCCGGCGCCCGCAACGCGCTCCACCTCCGTGCACGGCACCATTTTTCCCCGCCGCCGGCCTCGTGGGCTGTGATCGCCGTCACCGCAGCGACGGGAGTGGCCGAGCCACAATAGGACCCAGAGACAGCCTCCCGGGAGGGAAGCGGCATGGCCGGCAGGAGCATAGAGCTGGACGTCCGTCCTTATCACGCGCGGGGCGAGGAACCGTTCCCCGCCATCATGGAGGCCGTCTCCTCCCTCGGACCGGAGGACGTCTTCGTGCTCGTGAACAGCTTCGAGCCCGTCCCCCTGTACGGGGTGCTGGCCCGCCTCGGGTTCCGACACCGGAGCGAGGAGGTGGCACCCGGCCTTTGGCGCGTCACCTTCTGGCGGGCGGACATCGCCGACGCGACGGGCGCCGGCGCCGCCGGCCGGGGGGACGGGCGGGAGCCGTCCGCCGAGCCCCGGGTGCTCGAGCTGGACAACCGGGGGCTCGCGCCCCCAGAGCCCATGCTGCGCGTGCTGGAGAGGCTGGGCGAGCTGCGCCCGGGCGACCGCCTCGTCGTCCGCAACGACCGCCGGCCCCTCTTTCTCTACCCGGAGTTGGCGGAGCGGGGCTTCCGCCACCACACCGAGGACCTGCCCGACGGCACGGTGCGCGTCGTCATCTGGAGGGACTGATGGACGGCCACGGCCTGGCCACCTCGCTGGCACCGCGCCTTGACCTGCCGCTGCGCCACTTGCTGGCGGGTGCCGCCTTCTACCTGGTCGCCCAGGTCGCCCTGCTGGGGCAGGCCGAAAACCTGGCCCGGGCCGGCTACCTGGCCTGGCCCCTGGCCGGGGCCGCCCACCTGCTCACCCTGGGCTGGGCCACCATGGTCATGATGGGCGCCACCCTCCAGCTGGTGCCGGTGCTCCTGCGCGTACGCTTGCGCAGCGAGCCCCTCGCGCGGCTTGCCTGGTGGACCTTCACCATCGGCACGGCCCTCCTGGCCGGGTCCCTGTTCGCGGGGCGGCCGCGCTGGCTGGGACCGGCCGGCGCGCTCCTGGTCTCCGGCGTCCTGCTCTACGCCGCCAACGTGGGTTCCACCCTGGCGCGGGCGCCGCGGGGACAACTGCAGCGCTGGGCCCTGGCGGCGGCCACCGGGTTCCTCGTCCTGACGGCGCTCCTGGGCGCCACCCTCGCCCTCGGCCTGACCGGCACCCCTGCGGGGGGCGTCGCCTTCCCCCGCCTCCTCGGCGCCCACCTGGCCGCCGGCCTGCTCGGCTGGATGAGCGTGACCGTGTTCGCCGCCGGGTACCGGCTCATCCCCATGTTCGCCTTGTCCCACGGCTACGCGCAGCACCGCCAGGGACCTGCCGTGGCCCTCCTCGTGGCCGGCGCCCTGGCCCTGGTCCTGTACTCCCTGGGCGCCCCCACCGCCGTCCCCGGCGCCCTGGCCGCGGCCGCCGCCTACCTCCTCTTCGGCCTCGACGTGGCCGACATCGTCCGGAACCGGCGCCGCCGCGTCCTGGAGCCCGTCACCCGCTTCACCCTGGCCGGGCTGGCCTTCGCCCTGGCCTCCCTGGGGCTGGCCGCCCTGGCCTTCCTGGTCACCGGCCGACCCGCCGCCGTCAGGCTGGCCTTCTCCGCGGCGTACGCCTTCCTGGGCGGCTGGATCTCGCTGATGGTGATGGGCCACCTCCTCAAGATCGTGCCCTTCCTGACCTGGCTCGAGCGGTACGCCGACCAGGCCGGCGACCGGAAGGTCCCCCTGGTCCGCGACCTGTTCTCGCCCTGGCTGGGCGAGGCCGCCCTCCTGCTGACCGCCGCGGGCGCGGCGCTGGTGGCTGCCGGCGTGCTCCCGGGCCTCCCGGCCGTCGTCCGGGCGGGGCTCCTCCTCACCCTGGCAGGGGCCGTGGCCCTTGGCGCGGCCCTCCTGCAGGTGCGCGCCGGCTGGCGCCAGCCGCCCCGGCCGTGAAGGGGGTGACGCAGGTGGTGGAAGAACGGGACGTGCTCGCCGCCCTGAGGGGCGTGCTCGACCCCGAGTTGGGCGTCAACGTGGTCGATCTGGGGCTCATCTACGGGGTCGAGGTGCGGGACGACACGGTGGTCGTCACCATGACCGTCACCGCCCCCGGCTGCCCGCTCCAGGACGTCCTCCCCCGGTGGGTGCGGGAGGCGGCGGAGCGCCTGCCAGGCGTGCGGCAGGCCAGGGTGGAGCTGGCCTTCGACCCGCCCTGGACCCCGGAGCGGATGAGCGCAGCGGCCCGGGCGGAGCTCGGGCTCTGAAGGCATCCCCGGCAAAGGAGGTCCCCGCCTTGGAACCGCTCAAATGGCAGGTCGGCGCCCTGGTGGAGTTCTCTGCCGCCGGACCGGCGCGCCGGGTCTTGGTGAACGCCGACGCGGCGCGCGCCGCCCTCATCTGCCTCCGCGAGGGGCAGGAGCTGGCCACCCACCCGGCGCCGGGCCACGCCTTCGTGCACGTCCTCTCCGGGCGCCTCGCCTTTGCCTGGCCGCGGGGGGAAGAGGAGGTGGGCCGCGGCGCCCTCTTCTACCTCCCGCCCGGCACGCCCCACAGCCTGCGGGCGCTCAAGGACAGCGTCGTCCTGGTGACGGTGGCCGCCCCGCGCCGCCCCGGGTAGACCGGCGAGCACCGTTTTCCCGCCCCGCGCATAGGGTGGGCGGGGGGCTCCAGCCGTGCAGGCCAGGGGACCGCGGCGCGTGCTGGGGGAGATCCGGCACGTCGTCGTCGTGATGCTCGAGAACCGGTCCTACGACCACCTCTTCGGCCTGTTTCCCCGCGGGGAGGGCATCCCGCCCTGGTACGCCGCGGTCCACCCCAAAGGGGACCCCGCGTCGCCGCCGGTCCGCCCGACCCTGGCCACCGCCGACTGGCACCCAGACTGGTCCCGCCTCAACCCGAACTACTGGGCGATGCGGGCGGCCATGAACGGCGGCCGCATGGATCTCTTCCCCTTGGCGACCGGCGAGGCCAGCATGACGGTCGTCGACCGGCGCCACGTCCCCAACCTCTGGTGGCTGGCGGAGAACTTCGTCCTCGCCGACCGCTACTTCCAGTCGGTCGTGGGCCCGACCCTGCCCAACCGCCTCTACTCCCTCGCCGCCCAGTGCGGCGGGTGGCTGTCCAACCGCATCCCGCCCGAGCCGCTCACCTACCCCACCATTTTCGACAGGCTCACGGACGCCGGGATCTCCTGGGGCTACTTCCAGGGCGGCTACCGCCGCTGGATGTACCACCTTCCCCCGCGGTGGGCGCCCCGCGGCCTGGAGTGGCAGAGCTTCATGCCCATCTACCTCTTCCCTTCGCTGCACGGCGACCGCGACCGGTGGGACGCCCACGTGGGCAGCATCGCCGACTTCCTGGTGCTCCTGCGGAGGGGCGGCCTGCCGGCCTTCTCCTACGTCACCCCCCACCCGCTCCACACCATGCACCCCGGCACCCCCCTCTCCGCGGGCGACGCCTGGCTGGGCCGCTTCGTCCGCGCGCTCATGGAGAGCGCCTCTTGGCAGCACCTGGCCCTGTTCGTCACCTTCGACGATTCCGGGGGCTACTTCGACCACGTTCCCCCGCCTCAGCCCACCCCTTACGGCTTCGGACCGCGCGTCCCCCTGCTCGTCGTCTCCCCCCACGCCCGCAAGGGCACCGTCTACTCGCGCACCGCCGACCACGCCTCCCTCCTGGCCTTCGTCGAGCGCCGCTGGGGCTTGGAGCCCCTCACCGCGTGGGACGCCGCGGCCGATCCCCTCCTGGACGCCTTCGATCTCGCCTGACGGCGGCGATTACTACAGATCACCGTGTTAAAAGTCGGTTTTGTGCACAAAGCAAAACGGGAGTTCCTTTTCACGTGAGCATAGTCTACAATTGTGAAGTGAGGAACAAAGTGCACAACCCCCCTCCCACATGCGGCGGGTCCCACGGCGGGACCCGCTCGCCTTTCCCCAAGCGCTGATCAGGTAAAATGAAGAATTGAGACCAGCGATACCCCGGCGGATCGGGGGCAGGCCCCTTGCTCCAGGCTTACGGGGAGTTCCGGCGCGAGGCGGACAGGCTCCTGGGCGAGCTCGCCGCCCTGGCGGACGCCGCCCGGCAGCCGGCCGTGGCGGCGGGGGCGCGGCAGCGGCGCGAGCGGCTGCGCGCCAACGAGTTCCACGTCGCCGTCGTCTCGGAGTTCAGCAACGGCAAGTCCACGCTCCTCAACGCCCTCCTCGGCATCGACCTCCTCCCCACCCACCGCCGGCCCCTGACGGCCACCGTCGTCCGCATCGCCCACGGCACCGAGCTGGAGGTCCTCATCTCCTTCAAGGACGGGCGCAAGGCCGCGGCGACCCCCCGCGACGCCGACCTGCGCCGGCTGCTCAACCATTTCACCACCTCCCTGACGTCCGCGGCGAGCGAGGTCGAGGAGGTCCTCATCCGCCACCCCCTGCCCCTCCTCGCCCACGGCCTGGTCCTGCTGGACACGCCCGGCCTGGAGAGCGTGTACGACCTGCACGACCGCTTGACGCGTCAGGTCCTGCCCCAGGCCGACGCCGTCATCTTCGTCGTCGAGGCAGGGAAGATCGGCCGCCTGGCCGACCTGAAGCTGGTCAGGCACCTGCGCTTCCTGCGCCAGGAGGCGATCTTCTTCGTCCTGAACAAGGTGGACCAGTTGCGCTCCCCCGGAGAGGTCGCCGAGGCGGTGCGGGAACTGGCGGACATGCTCCGGGGGGCGGTGGACGCGCCGCGCATCTACCCCGTCTCGGCCCTGTACGCGCTGCAGGCGCGGCTCCTGCGCTCGGGCCGGGCGACCCCCCAGGATCTCGCCCGGGACCGGCGCCTGGCCGTCCCCGACGGGGAAGGGTTCCGCCCGGTGCGGGACGCCGGCGACGCGGCGGCCCTGGAGGCGGCCAGCGGCCTGGCCGCGCTCGAGCGCGACCTGGAGGCCTACCTGCTGAGCGACGAGCGCGTCCAGGACGCGCTGAAGGGGGCGGTCGTCCACGTGGCCGGCCGCATCACCGACGCGGTGCTGCCGGACCTGCGCCGCCTGCGCGCGGCGCTGGAGGGGACGGAGCCGGCGGACAAGCTGCTCTCCCGCCTGGCGAGCTGCCGCGCCGAACTGGCCGCCGCCCGCGCCTCCCTGGAGGCCCTCCTGGCCCCGGACGGCCGCCTGGCCCGCGCCGGCGCCGAGATCTGGTCCTGGGCCGTGGAGCGGCGCCTGACGCCCGCCGCCCTCGAGCGCCTCGTGACGGCGCTGGAGAAGGCTGCCGACGCCGACACCGCAGCCGTGTGGTCCTCCCTGGACTACGCCCTCCGCAGGCTCTGCGCCGACGCCGCTGAAGACCTGAAGCGGCGCTGGAGCCTGATCGCCCGCGACCTGGCGGGCATGGCCGAGGCCGAGATCCGCGCGGCCCTGGCCCGCGTGGACGAACACCTGGGGCTCGGCGACCCGCCTCCCCCCCCTCCGCCACCGCCGCCCCCGGCCCCTG
>JBBIPI010000102.1:0-5764 GCA_037442985.1 Clostridiales bacterium | reverse complement strand
CTTAGCCGGCAGCTGCATTTTTTGGGCTGGCGGCGGGATGTGCCCGAGCTTTTGGCTGCCAGCGATGTGGTGACCCTCACCTCGCGCTTCGAGGGACTGCCACGAGTGCTGGTGGAGGCGCGGGCCCGGGAGACCCTGGCCTCCGCCTTCGTCTTCGCCTTCCTGGTGCTGGTGATCTTCAGCTTCGCCTTCAACCCGGTGCAGAACGACCTGCGGCCGATCTTCGGCGGCATCATGTGGCTCGCCTACTTCTTCGCGGGCACCCTGGCCCTGTACCGCTCCTTCGCCGGCGAGCGGGCCAACGAGGCCCTCCAGGGCCTCCTGCTCCTGCCGGGGGACCGCAGCGCCGTGTACTTCGGCAAGTTCCTCGGCAACCTGATGTTCATGACCTTCTTCGAACTGCTCCTCACGCCGGCCTTCTTCGCGCTGCTGGAGGTGCCCTTCCGCGGCGGGTGGCTCCTGGCCGCGGCGCTCTTCCTCGGGACGGCCGGCTTCGCCGCCATCGGCACCTGGCTGGCGGCGCTGACGGTGCACAGCCGCGCGGGGGAGGTCCTGCTGCCGGTGCTCCTCTTCCCGGCGCTCGTCCCGGTGGTGATCGGCGCCGTCCGGGCCACGGGCGGGGCCCTGGCCGGGGACGCCGGCACGGCGTTCTTCTGGCTGCGGCTCCTGGCGGCCTACGACCTGATCTTCCTGGCCCTGCCGCTGTGGCTGTTCGAGCACCTGGCAGAGGCCTGACAGGGGGTGTCGTCGCGGTGAAGAAGGACTGGGGCTGGCTCCTGCTCCCCGTGGGCGTCCTGGCCCTCTACCTGGCCCTCGTCTTCGCCCCGCCGGAGCAGACCATGCTGGACCGGCAACGCATCATGTACTTCCACGTGGCGTCGGCCTGGAACGCCTACCTGGGCTTCCTGGTCGTCTTCATCGCCAGCATCCTGTACCTGCGCACGGGCGCGGCGCGCTGGGACCGCCTGGCCCACTGCTCGGCGGAGCTGGGCGTGTTCTTCACCAGCGTGACGCTGCTCTCGGGCATGGTCTGGGCGCGGTCCGTCTGGCACGTCTGGTGGACCTGGGACCCGCGCCTGACGACGACGCTCATCCTCTGGTTCATCTACGTGGGTTATCTGCTGTTGCGGGCGAGCCAGGAGGGGGACGAGCGGCGGGCCAGGGTGGCGGCCGGCCTGGGGATCGTCGGCTTCGTGAACGTCCCCATCGTGCACATGTCGGTCGTCTGGTGGAGCAGCATCCACCCGCCGGGCAACCCGGTGGACGTGGTCATGGACCGGCGCATGCTGCTGGCGCTGCTGGCGGCGGTGGCCACCTTCACGCTCCTGTACTTCTATGTGTTGGGATGGCGCGTGCGGCTCGAGGAACTGCGGGAGCGGGTCGACCTGCTGCGGGAACGCCTGCGCTGAGATCGGGGGGATGGACGCTGTGGTCGAGCAGATCATGCCGCTGTCGCTGCGCTCGCTCTTCTGGCTCTTCCTGGGGTACGCCGTGGTCTGGGGCGGGGTCGTCTTCTTCGTCGTGAACCTCCGGCGCCGCCAGGAGGCGCTGGCCCGCCAGGTGGCGGAGCTGGAGCGGCGCCTGGGCGAGGGCGGCCGCTGAGCTGGCGGAACGAGGCATCGTCGCCTGGCCTGACCGCCGCGGCGGGCAGGCCGGCGTTTCTTTACACGTTTCTTACGGGAACCCTATAATGGTCCCGAATCACGGGGTAGGGTATGGTCCCGAATCACGATCAGCAGGTGAGCGCGGGTGAAGCCAGCCAAGTGGGTCCTGGAGCCGAAGCGCGTCTTTCCCCTGGTGGAGGTTGCCGAGCCGAACCTGTTGCGCGACCAGTTCCCCTACACCGAGCCCCCCAGGATCCTCTTCGACGGCATTGAGGTGCCGCTCAACCTGCCGGCCGAGATCTACATCACCGACACCACCTTCCGCGACGGCCAGCAGGCCCGACCGCCCTACACCGTCGATCAGATCGTGCACATCTACGATCTCCTCCACCGCCTGGGCGGGCCGCGCGGCGTCATCCGCCAGTGCGAGTTCTTCCTGTACACCGACCGGGACCGGCAGGCGGTGGAGCGGTGCCTGGAGCGGGGCTACCGTTACCCGGAGGTCACCGGCTGGATCCGCGCCAGCAAGAAAGACTTCCAGCTCGTCAAGGAGATGGGGCTCGCGGAGACCGGCATCCTCACCTCCTGCTCCGACTACCACATCTTCCTCAAGCTCGGCTGGAACCGGCGCCAGGCGCTGGAGAAGTACCTGGACGTGGTGCGCGCCGCCCTGGAGGCGGGCATCCGGCCCCGCTGCCACTTCGAGGACGTGACGCGCGCCGACATCTACGGCTTCGCCATCCCCTTCGCCCAGGAGCTCATGAAGCTGCAGGAGGAGTCCGGGATCCCCATCCGCATCCGGCTGTGCGACACCATGGGCTACGGCGTCCCCTACCCGGGCACCGCCCTGCCGCGCAGCGTGCCGCGGCTGGTGCACGCCTTCGTCCAAGACGCCGGCGTGCCCCCGGAGCAGCTGGAGTGGCACGGCCACAACGACTTCCACAAGGTGCTGGCCAACGCCGCCACCGCCTGGCTGTACGGCTGCGCCGCCGCCAACGGCTCCCTCTTCGGCATCGGCGAGCGCACCGGCAACCCGCCGCTGGAGGGGCTGGTGTTCGAGTACGCTGGCCTGGTCGGCTCGCTCAACGGGATGGACACCACGGCCATCACCGAGCTGGCGGACTACTACCGCCAGGAGATCGGCGTCCCCATCCCCGACAACTACCCCTTCGTCGGCGCCCAGTTCAACGTCACCTCGGCGGGCATCCACGCCGACGGCGTGATCAAGAACGAGGAGATCTACAACATCTTCGACACGGCCCGGCTCCTCAAGCGCCCCCTGGGGGTGAACATCACCCACACCTCCGGGCTGGCCGGCGTCGCCTTCTGGGTCAACCAGCAGCTGGCCGACCGGGGTCACGCCCCGCTGGACAAGCACCACCCGGGGATCGAGAGGCTCCACCGCTGGGTGATGGAGCAGTACGAGGACGGGCGGACCACCGCCCTCTCCACCGGCGAGATGCTGGCCGCGGCCCGGCGCTACCTGCCCGAGTACTTCGGCGACTCCTAGGGGTGGCGGCGCGGTGGCGCGGATGCGGCGGCCCAAGATCTCCATCATCGGCGCGGGGGCGACGGGGGCGACCATCGCCCAGGGCTGCGCCTACAAGGAACTGGGCGACGTGGTCCTGCTGGACGTGGTGCAGGGGTTGCCCGAGGGCAAGGCCCTGGACCTCCAGGAGTCGGCGCCGCTGGAGGGGTTCGACTCCCTCGTCGTCGGCACCACCGACTACGACGACACGGCGGGCTCCCAGGTGGTGGTGATCACCGCCGGGGCGCCGCGCAAGCCGGGGATGAGCAGGGAGGACCTGCTCCACACCAACTACCGGATCGTCAGCTCCGTCGCCCGGGAGGTGGCGGCCCGCTCCCCCGACGCCATCCTGGTCTGCCTCACCAACCCCCTGGACGTCATGACCTGGGTGGCCTGGAAGGCCAGCGGCTTCCCCCCCAGGCGCGTGGTGGGCCAGTCGGGCGTCCTGGACGCCACCCGCTTTCGGGCCTTCCTGGCCCTGGAGTTGGGCGTCTCCTTCGAGGACGTGACCGCCCTGGTGCTGGGCGGCCACGGCGACTCCATGGTGCCCCTGGTGCGCTACGCCTACGCCGGCGGCATCCCCGTCGACCGGCTGCTGCCGCGCGAGACCCTCGAGCGGCTGGTGGAGCGGACCCGCTTCGGCGGCGGCGAGATCGTCAACCTCATGGGGGCCAGCGCCTTCTACGCCCCCGGCAGCGCCGTGGTCCAGATGGTAGAGGCCATCGTGCGCGACAAGCGCCGCATCCTCCCCTGCGCCGCCTACCTGGACGGCGAGTACGGGCAGCGCGGCCTCTTCGCCGGCGTGCCCGTCATCCTGGGCGGCGACGGGGTGGAGCGGGTGATCGAGGTGGACCTCCTCCCCGAGGAGCGGGCCGCCTTCGAGGCTTCCTGCCGCGAGATCGCCGAACACATCGCCCGGCTGCCGGCGGACGGGTAGCGGCGCCGGGAGCGGTCGGGCCATGCCGGTGCGCGAGGTGCACGTGGACGAGGTGCGGCGCGCCGTGGCGCGGCTCTGCGCCGAGGCCGCCGTCGAGTTGCCCGAGGACGTCGGCCGGGCGCTGGCGGAGGCGGCGGAGCGCGAGGAGTCGCCCGTCGGGCGCGCCGTGCTGGCCGAGCTGGCCGAGAACGTCCGCGTCGCCCGCACAGACCGCGTCCCCCTGTGCCAGGACACCGGCTTCGCCGTGGTCTTCGTCGAGCTGGGCCAGGACGTGCACCTGACCGGTGGAAACCTGTATGATGCCATCAACCGGGGGGTCGCCGAGGGGTACACCTCGGCCTTCCTGCGCCCCTCCATCCTGGCCCACCCCTGGCTGGGTGGCAACACGGGCGACAACACCCCGGCCGTCATCCACGTGGACCTGGTGCCGGGCGACCGGGTGCGCCTCACCCTCCTCCCCAAGGGGGGCGGGAGCGAGAACAAGAGCGCCCTGGCCATGCTCCGGCCGGCCGACGGCCTGGAGGGGGCCAAGGCGTTCGTCCTGGAGACGGTGCGCCGGGCTGGCCCCGACGCCTGTCCCCCGCTGGTCGTGGGCGTCGGCATCGGGGGGACCTTCGACCAGGTGGCGCTCCTGGCCAAGAAGGCGCTGCTGCGCCCCGTGGGCCGGCACCACCCCCGACCGGAGGTGGCGGAGCTCGAGCGGGAGCTCCTGGCGGCCTCCGCCCGCCTGGGGATCGGCCCCATGGGCCTGGGGGGACGGGTGACCGCCCTCTGGGTGGCGGTGGAGATCTTCCCCCGCCACATCGCCACCTTTCCCGTGGCGGTGAACATCCAGTGCCACGCGGCGCGGCGGCGGGAGGCGGTGATCTGACCGTGGGCGCGGACGCCGCCGGCGGGGTGCGGCTGCGGACCCCCCTGGGGGACGAGGAGGTGCGGCGCCTCAGGGCGGGCGACCGGGTGCTCCTCTCCGGCCGGGTCTACACGGCCCGGGACGAGGCGCACCGGCGCTTCCTCGAGCTGATCCGCGCCGGCCGGCCCCTCCCCCTGGACCTGAGGGGCCAGGTGATCTACTACGTCGGCCCCACCCCGGCCCCGCCCGGGCGGCCCCTGGGCGCCGCCGGACCCACCACCGCCGGGCGCATGGACCCCTACACCCCGGCCTTGCTGGAGCGGGGGCTCAAGGCTACCATCGGCAAGGGGCGCCGCTCGGCCGAGGTGCGGGAGGCCATGGTCCGGCACGGGGCCGTCTACTTCGCCGCCACCGGGGGCGCGGGGGCGCTCCTGGCCCGCTGCGTGCGCCGGGCGGAGGTCGTGCTGTACGAGGACCTGGGGCCGGAGGCGGTCCGCCTCCTGGAGGTGGAGGACCTGCCCCTGGTGGTCATCAACGACACGCTGGGGAACGACCTGTACGAGCGGGGCGTCGCCGCCTACAGGATCGAGGCGTGAGGCCGGTGCCGGCGCGGCGGCCCGGTCTGCGGGGACAATAGGGACCATGAAGCTGTATGAGTACATGGCCAAGGACGTGCTGCGGCGGCGGGGGATCCCCGTGCCCGCCGGGCGGCTGGCGCGCACGCCCGCGGAGGCGGAGGCCGCCGCCCGCGAGCTCGGTCCGGTGGTGGTCAAGGCGCAGGTGCTGATGGGCGGACGCGGCAAGGCGGGCGGCATCAAGCTTGCCAAAACCCCCGACGAGGCGTT
>JBBIPI010000101.1:0-5766 GCA_037442985.1 Clostridiales bacterium | reverse complement strand
CTCGAAGGCGCCGCGCTCCTCAGGGCAGCCCGCTCAGCCCCGGGCGCGGCGCAGCTCCTCTTGCATGCGCTCGAACTCCTCGCGACTGATCTCGCCCCGGGCGTAGCGCTGGCGGAGGATCTCCAGCGCCTCGTCCCGGCCCCCGGCCGGCCCCCGGCCGATCCCCGGCCACAGCAGCCGCACCACCAGGATGGGGACCACCAGGACCACCACCCAGAAGATCAGCATCCAGAGCCAGCCCCACCAGGGCGCGCCCCAGCCCATCATGCCAGGCCCCATCACCGCCATCTCACCTCCCCAACCGCTCCCGAGCAGTCCGGGGGGCCATGCCGGCGGATCCTCCCCCGGCGCCGGGGCTCAGAACCTGTTCCACAGCCGCTCGGACGCCATCAGGCGCAGCCCCCAACGCAAGGCCAGGTCGGCCCACGGCCTGTCCCCCAGGCCCGCCAGCCACGTGCGCTCGAAGACGACCTTGCCCAGGTGCCAGAGGCGACGGGGAGGGAACATCCGCACCGCCGGCGCGGGCGTGGCGTAGAAGTCGCCGCAGGCGGCCCCCGCCTTCCCCCGGCCCACCTCCAGGAAGCAGAAGCCGAAGCCGCTGAACGTGTGGCGGAGGGCCCGCCCCTCGACTTCCTCCGCCACGTTGGCGGCGGCCACCTCCGCCTGGGCGTGGGCGAACACCCCCGCCCTGGGCAGGGTCAGGGGCACGTCGGGGCGGTAGCGCCCGGGGAGGGGGAGGGCCACCGCGTCCCCCAGGGCGTACACCCCCTCATGGCCGGCGCGGAGCGTGAGGGGATCGGCGCTCAGCCAGCCCCCCGGCCCCCCCAGGCCGGAGGCAGCGACGAGGGCCGGCGGGCGGTGGGGCGGCACGGCCACCAGCAGGTCGTAGTCCGCGGACGAACCGTCCTCGAAGCTCAGGCGGCGACCCTCGCCGTCCACGGCCACCAGGCGCCGGCCGGGGTGGAAGGCGATCCCCCGCTCCTCGAGGAGCCGTTGCACCGCCCGCCCCAGCGTCTCCCCCGCCGTCGGCAGCGGGAAGGGCTCCGGCGTGTACACGGCCAGCTCCACCCGGTCACGGCGGCCGGCCCTACGCAGGTAGTCCTCGATGAGCAGGGCCGCCTCGTAGGGCGCGGCGGGGCACTTGTACGGGAGCCCGGCCACCACCAATGCCAGGCGGCCCTCCCGGAACCCCCGCAGCGCCCCCCACAGGCGCACCGCCCCGTCCAGGTCGTAGAAGCTGTGGGCGGCTCCGGCCAGGCCCGGCACCGCCTCCGGCGCGAGCTCCGCGCCGGGCGCCAGGACCAGGAAGTCGTAAGGCAGCGCCCCGGCGGAGGTCTCCGCCACCTTGCGCTGCGCGTCCACCGCCAGGACCTCGGCGCGCCGCACCTCGATGCCCCGCCGCTCCAGGCGGCTCAGGTCCCGCACCAGGTCGGCGGGGCGCCGCCGGCCCACCATCAGCCACAGGAGGGAGGGGGTGAAGACATGTCTCCCCGTCCGCTCCACCAGGACCACCCGGTGCTCCGACCCCAGCCGCCGGCGCAGCGCCGTCGCCGCCGAGAAGCCGCCGACGCCGCCGCCCACCACCACCACCGTCCTGGCAGCCACCGTCCCCACCCCCCAAGGCTTCAGATACCCAGCGCCTCCTCCAGCCGCCGGGGGTCGAAGCCCGGGATCGCCCGTCCCCCGACCACCGTCACGGGGACGCTGGAGAAGCCCATCCCCAGCAGTTCTCTCCGATAGTCCTCGTTCTCGTACACGTCCCGCTCCTCGAAGGGGACGCCCCTCTGTGAAAGGAACCCTTTCACCCGCATGCAGGTCGTTCACCTGGTGCCCGTCGTATACACGATGACCTGCCCGGCCATCCTTCACCCACCTCCCACCGGTTGCGCCGGCGGACCAGAGAGGCCGCGGCCGGTGGGAAACCGGCGCCGCCGGGCCCCCCCCCCCCGTCCGCTCAGCGCACCTTGTCGACAATGGCCCGGATGAGCGCCTCCGCCTCCTCCGGTGCCCCGCGCAGCTCGGCCCCGGGGAAGAACTCCCGCACCGCCGTCGGCCGCATGGCCGCGATCACCGTCTCGCCGTCGCGCGCGAAGACGCTGATCCGGCAGGGCATGAGCACGCTGATCAGGTCGTCGGCAGCCAGGACTTGGCTGCTCAGACGCGCGTTTCAGAACTCGACGATCCGCATGGGCGAGCGCTCGAAGCCCTTCTCGGCCAGCATCGCCTGCACGTCGTGGACGCCCAGCACGCGGAAGCCCTTCTCGGCGATCTTGGCCTCGAGGGCGGCCGCCACCTCGTCGACCGGCTTGGCGCTCCTGACCACGTACGCCAGCCTCTCCGTCATCCTACCCACCTCCCTTCTCACCCGGCATCGTTCCCCGGCGGCGAGGGGCCCCTCAGGCGACCACCTCTATCCGCCCCGGGGGGCCCGCCAGGACCTCTCCCACCTCGGCGGCCGGCACGCCGGCCCGCTCCA
The DNA here is from genome assembly GCA_037442985.1 of Clostridiales bacterium. Classification (GTDB taxonomy): domain Bacteria; phylum Bacillota; class Sulfobacillia; order DYIH01; family JBBIPI01; genus JBBIPI01. Next base: position 3,290 of record JBBIPI010000101.1, on the reverse strand, counting down.
GATCGGCCAGCAGCTGGTCCCGCACCGCCGGCGGCACGGCCATCAGCAGGCCGCCCGAGGTCTGGGCGTCGCAGAGGATCAGCCGCTCCCGCTCGCCGATCCCCTCGTCCCAGCTCACCAGCGGCTCCAGGTAGCGCAGGTTATTGCGCGTCCCCCGGGAGACCGCCCCCGCCGCCGCCAGGTCCCACGCCTCGGGCAGCACCGGCACGCGGCCGAGCCGCAGCCGCCCCGCCACGCCGCTCTGGAGGAGCATCTCGCGCAGGTGGCCGAGCAGCCCGAACCCGCTCACGTCCGTGCACGCCTTGACGCCCCGGGCGACCATGGCCGCCGCGGCGGGGGCGTTGAGGGCCGCCATCAACTCCACCGCCCGCGCCTCGCTCTCCTCCCCCGCCAGGCCCAGGTCGACCGCCGTGGTGACCACCCCCACGCCCAACGGCTTGGTGAGGATGAGGCTATCGCCGGGGCGCGCCCCCGCGCGGGTGGTCAGGCGATCCGGGTGCGCCAGGCCGGCAGCCACCAGGCCGTACTTGGGGCAGGGGTCGTCCAGGGAATGGCCCCCGGCCAGGACGGCGCCCGCCTCGGCCACCTTGTCGGCGCCGCCCCGCAGGATGTCCTGCAGGTGGGCCAGGGGCAGGCCGCCCACCGGATACCCGACCACGTTGAGGGCCAGGACCGGCTCGGCGCCCATGGCGTAGACGTCGCTGAGGGCGTTGGCCGCCGCCACCTGGCCGAAGGCGTAGGGGTCGTTGACCACCGGGGTGATCACGTCCACGCTCAGCACCAGGGCGCGCTCCGGCGCCACCCGCAGGGCGACGGCGTCGTCCCCGGTGCCGGCCAGGACGTCGGGGTGGGTGACGGGCCTGAGGACGCTCAGGGCCTGGACCAGGTCCTCCGGACCGATCTTGCAGGCTCAGCCCCCACCCGGGGAGTAGCTGGTGAGGGTGATCCCCCGGCGCAACCGGAACGCCCCCTCTCAACCTGTTAATAGTGTAGGCAGCGGCCGGCTATTACTGAAATGCATTTTTGCCATGGTATAATGCGACTGACGCATGTGAAGTCGGAGGCGCCATGGACCTGCAGCAACTCCGCACCTTCCGCGCCGTGGCCCGCCGGCGCAGCTTCACCCGCGCCGCCCAGGAGCTGCACCTGAGCCAGCCGGCCGTGTCGCGGCAGGTGGAGGCCCTCGAGGCCTCCCTCGGCGTGAGCCTCTTCTCCCGCCAGGGGCGGCGCGTGGCCCTGACCGAGGCGGGCCGCCGCCTCCTCGATTACGCCGAGCGCATCCTGGAGCTGGTCGCCCGCGCCGAGCGCGCCCTGGCGGAGCTGCGCCACCTGGAGGCGGGCAGGCTGACCGTGGCCGCCAGCACCACGCCCGGCGGCTACCTGCTGCCGCCCGTGCTGGCCGCCTTCCAGGAGCGCCACCCGGGCCTGGAGGCGCGCCTGAGCGTCCACCCCAGCGCCGAGGTGGAGCAGCTCGTACTCTCCGGCCAGGCCGACCTGGGGGTGGCCGCCACGCCCCTGCGCTCGCCGGGGCTGCACGTCATCCCCTACTGCGACGACGAGCTGGTGCTGGCCGTCCCGCCGTCCCACCCCCTGGCTGGCCGCACCGACGTGGGAGCGGAGGAGGCTGCCTGCTGGTACGGGAGCCCGCCTCGGCCACCCGGCGCGCCACCGAGGAGCACCTGCGTTCCCTCGGCGTCCGGGCGCCGCGCCTCCTCGAGCTGGGCCAGACGGAGGCCATCAAGCGGGCGGTGGCCGCCGGGATGGGGCTCTCGTTCATCTCCCGGCACGCTGTCGCCGACGCCCTGGCCGCCCGCTGGCTGGCCGCCGCCACGGGCCCGGCGGCGCGCGTGCCCCGGCAGATCCACTTCCTCTCGCTCAAGGGGGCGCGGCTCTCCCCCGCCGCCCTGGCCTTCCTGGCCCTGGCGCGCAAGGGCGCCCCGGACGCCCGGCCGGAAGGGGGTGAGGTGCCGTGGAGGACAGGCGCGAGCAGGTCCGCCTGACCAAGCTGGTCTCCTGCGCCGGGTGAGCGTCCAAGATCGCTCCTCAGGACCTGGTCCAGGTCCTGCGCCGGCTGCCCGCGCGCCAGGACGCGCGGGCCCTCGTGGGGACGGAGCTCCCGGACGACGCGGCCGTCTACCTGGTCCGCCCCGACCTGGCCATCGTCCAGACGGTCGACTTCTTCACGCCCGTGGTGGACGATCCGTACCTGTTCGGCCAGATCGCGGCCGCCAACGCGCTGAGCGACGTCTGGGCCATGGGGGTGGAGCCCCTGTTCGCCCTCAACGTCGTCTGCTTCCCCGTGCGGGCCCTGCCCCTGGAGCTGCTCGTGGAGATCCTGCGCGGAGGCGCCGACAAGTGCGCCGAGGCGGGGGTGAGCATCCTGGGCGGCCACAGCGTGGATGACCCCGAGCCCAAGTACGGCCTGACCGTCACGGGGGTGGCCCGCCCGGAGGAGATCGTCACCAAGGCCGGCGCCCGGCCGGGCGACCTGCTGGTGCTCACCAAGCCCCTCGGCACCGGGGTCATCACCACGGCCCTCAAGCAGCAGCGGGCGCCGGAGGCGGCGGTGGAGGCGGCGGTGGCCACCATGCTGGCCCTGAACGGCCCGGCCGCCCGGGCCATGCGGGCGGCGGGCGGCGCCCACGCCTGCACGGACATCACCGGCTTCGGCCTCCTGGGCCACCTCCAGGAGCTGGCGGCCAACAGCGGCGTGGCCGCCCGCGTCCGCCAGGGAGCCGTGCCCCTGCTGCCCGGCGCCCTGGAGCTGGCCCGCCAGGGCACCTTCCCCGGGGGGACGCGCCGCAACCTCGAGCACGTGACCAAGTTCACGTCCTGGCACCCCGACATCCCCGAGGAGGCACGCCTCCTCCTGTGCGACGCCCAGACCTCCGGCGGCCTCCTCGTCGCCGTCCGCCCGGACCGGCTGGACGCCCTCCTGTCCGCCCTGGCCGCCGAGGGGGTGAGCGGCGCGGCCGTCATCGGCGAGATCACCCCAGGCCCCGCCGGGACGCTGGAGGTCATCCCCTGAGGGGCTCCACCCCACCTCCGAAACTCTACATCCGCCGAGCGTTGAGCGATACAATAAACCAGATGGTTCCCGAAGGACGTTTAATAAACATTTCACTCGCTAAAAACGCGGACAAACGGTGAAAGGAGCCTCCTGGATGAAGATCGCCTCCAACCTGAGTTCGACAGCAGACCGGGCGGTTGGGCACCTAGTCAGGGCCATAAGTCCTGGGCCACAAGGCTTCTTGGGCGGGGAGGGCGGAAAAACGCCAAAATTGCATAGG
>JBBIPI010000100.1:0-5887 GCA_037442985.1 Clostridiales bacterium | reverse complement strand
AGGCGGAGAAGCTGCCACCGGCGGAACTGGCGGGGAAGATCGTCGTCGGGGAGTTCCGGCGCGTCGAGGCCCCGGAGTACAGCGCCGCCTACTTGGACCTGGTGCGGCGCGTGCGGCAGGAGGCGGCGACCCGCACCCGTGAGGGCGCGGGTCGCTCCGAGCACGGGAGGCGCGCGGGGACCGCGCGCCGTCCCTCCCCCGCGACCGGTCGAGAGCGAGTGGAGGTGCGGCTGGCCGGCTCGGGCGGACAGGGACAAGTCCTGGCCGCGGTGATCCTGGCCGAGGCGGCCCTGTACGACGGTTACCAGGTGGTCCAATCGCAGGACTACGGGCCGGAGTCGCGCGGCGGCGCCAGCAAGGCCGAGGTGATCCTTTCCCGCGCCGGCGAGATAGACTATCCGAAGGTCACGCGCCCGGACGTGCTCCTGGCCATGAGCCAGGCGGCCTACGACCGCTTCGCCCCCACGGTGCGCGAGGGCGGGCTGGTCCTGGTCGACAGCACCTGGGTCAAGAGCACCGCCGGCCGGCCCCCGGCGGCGCTGTACGCCCTGCCGCTCACGAGGCTGGCGCGGGACGAGGCGGGGCGGGCGCTGGTGGCCAACGTGGTGGCCCTCGGCGCCCTGTGCGCCCTCGCCGACCTGGTCTCCAGGGAGGCGCTGGAGGAAGCGGTGGCCAGCCGGGCGCCGCGGGGCACGGAGGAAGTGAACCTGCGCGCTCTCGCCGCCGGTTACGCGGCGGGGGAGCGGCTGCGGAAAGGGGATTTCACGGCATGAGTGCGGCTGGAGCCGGGAGGGATGGCCCCGGGGTCGCCCTGGTGGTCCCGGAGGCGGGGACGAGCCCCCTGGAGGGCGTGCGGGCGGAGATCCGGGCGGCGGTGGAGGACCTGGGGCTCGAGCCCGCCGTGTACGAGCTCCTCCGGGAGCCGCTGCGCGTGCTCCAGGTCTCCATCCCCGTGGTGCGGGACGACGGCCGGGTGGAGGTGTTCACCGGCTACCGCGCCCAGCACAACGACGCCCTGGGGCCGACGAAGGGTGGGATCCGCTTCCACCCCCAGGTGACCCTCGACGAGGTTAAGGCCCTGGCGGCGTGGATGACCATCAAGTGCGCCCTGCTGGGGCTGCCCTTCGGGGGCGCCAAAGGGGGGGTGGCCTGCGACCCCCGCCAACTGTCGCCGCGCGAGCTGGAGGAGCTGAGCCGGGGTTATCTGCGCGCCATCGCCCCCTTCATCGGCCCGGACAGGGACGTCCCGGCACCCGACGTCTACACCAACCCGCAGGTCATGGCCTGGATGATGGACGAGTACGCCCGCCTCAACCAGCGCCAGGTCTTCGCCGTGATCACCGGCAAGCCGGTGGGTCTTGGCGGGTCCCTGGGACGGGTGGAGGCGACGGGCCGGGGCTGCCTCATCGCCGTGCGGGAGGCCTGCCGCCGCCTGGGGAGGGAGCTGCGCGGCGCCGCCGTCGCCATCCAGGGTTTCGGGAACGTGGGCGGGGCGGCGGCCGAAGCCGCGGTCGCCCTGGGTGCGCGCGTGGTGGCGGTGAGCGACTCGCGGGGGGGCGTCTACCGCCCCGAGGGGCTGGACGTGGAGGAGGTGCGGCGCCACAAGGAGCGCACCGGCAGCGTGGCGGGGCTGCCGGGCGCGGCCACCATCACGAACGAGGAACTCCTGGCCGTGCCCTGCGACGTCCTCATCCCCGCCGCGCTGGAGAACCAGATCCACCGGGACAACGCCGCCCGCGTACGCGCCCGGGTGGTGGCCGAGGCCGCCAACGGGCCCACCACGCCCGAGGCCGACGCCATCCTCTTCGAGCGCGGCGTCCTGGTCATCCCCGATGTGCTGGCCAACGCCGGCGGGGTGACGGTATCCTACTTCGAGTGGGTCCAGAACATCTACGGCTACTACTGGTCGGAGGAGGAGGTGAACGAGCGCCTCGACCGGATGATGAGCCGTGCCTTCGCCGAGGTGTACGACCTGGGCCTGGCCCGTGGGCTCCGCCTGCGCCAGGCGGCCTACCGCGTCGCCGTGCGCCGGCTGGCGGAGGCCATGAAGCTCAGGGGCTGGCTAGGCCGGGGCGACGGCCGCTCTCTCAGACGCCCGTGACCGTCCGTTCCGCCTCCAGGACGAGCTGCACGACGCGGTCGTAGTCCACGGGCCGCGCCTCGGGGATGAGGCGCCCGTCCAGGCCGCGCGCGGCCACGTCGTCGGCCACGGCGTACAGCTCAAGAGGCCCTGCCGCCAACTCGCCCGCCGCCCGACTCCCGGCCACCAGGTTAAACACGCCGTCGCCGTACAGGAGCAACTGCACGCTCCCGCCGTCGGCCAGGTCCCGAGCCAGGCTCACGAGGCGCGCGCGCCGCTCGCCGTCGCCCGGCGGGAGGGCGCTGATCATCAGGATCGCCATGGCTATTCACTCCCGGATCAGACGAAGTAGGTGGCGTCCGCCTGGCGTATGAGCTCGGCCACGCGCCGGGCCGGGATGACCTCGACCCTGGCCGCCACGTCCCGGGGCTGCAAGCCGCGCGCCGCCAGGTCCTCCTCCACCGCGTAGACCTCCACGTCGAAATCCAGGCTGTCCTCCAGGAGCCGCTGGACGGAGTCCCTGCCCTCGGGGGTCTTCGGGGGGAGGTCCTCCAGCACGTGGTAGACGCCGTCGCCCGCGAAGACGAGGCGGTAATCCAGGTCCCCGGCCAGCAGGCCCATGGAGAAACGCATGATCTCCCAGGAGTCGCGGCTCCCCACGGGAGGCCGGCACACGACGGCACAGACGCTCTTGACCGGCATGGGCGTCACCTCAGGCAGAGATGGTCACGAAACGGTCGCTGCGGGCGACCAGGATGCCCGCCTGGCTGGTGGCCGACGACTCGAACCCTTGGGGGATGCGCTCCGCCACGGCCCGCTGCTCGGCGTTGTAGTGGCAGTAGAGGACGCGCACCGCACCCTGGCCGTCCAGAGAGATCCCGTAGTCGCCGTGTTGACCCCCCAGGCCGGCGGCCAGGTTGTAGACGCCCTCTCCCAGGGCGAAAAGGGTGACGGAGTGCCCCTGGGCTGCCGCCGCCTGGGCCAGGTTCCGCGCGAACCGGACGTGTTGCTCCTCTTCCGGTGCTGCCTTCAGGAGGATGAAAAGCGCCGCCACCGTACCATCCACCTCTCCTGCGCCGGGCAGGGGCCGGGGTCTGTCTCCCCGCCCCCGGCCCCCCCCGGCCCATCGAGCTACTGCTTCTGCCACTTACCCGGGTCGTTGCCGAAGACCGTCGGATACTGCGGCGTCTGGTCCTTGGGCAGCAGCTTGTTGTTGTTCGGGTTCCACCCCGACATCCCGAAGCGCAGGTTGTAGCTGTTGTAGCCCAGCACCCGCAGCCAGGCGGACGTGTTGCCCGCCCAGTGACCGGTGTAGCACACGACCGCGATCTTCTTGTCCTTGGGCAGTTTGTCCAGGTTCTTGCCCACCTCGGGGTAAGGGATGTTCACCGCCCCGGGGATGTGCCCCTGCTCCGCGTAGTCCTTCGCCAGGCGCACGTCGAGGATGAAGATGTCCTCGCCGGCGTCGAGGGCCTTCTTCAGATCGTCGGCCGACATCAGGAAGGAGTTGTTGTCCTGAGACAGCTCCCAGAACTTCGCGACCTCTTCCGGCGAGATGCCGCCAGCGGCCTGCCCGCCGCCGGCCGCCTGCCCGCCGCCCGCCGGCTGCTGCCCGGCGCAGCCGCCCAGAGCGAGGGCCGCCACCAGGGCGCCCGCGGCGATCCAGACCTTCGCGTAGCTCATGCTTCTCCTCACGACCTGAGCCCTCCCTTGGTGTGGATTGCCCAACGCTTACCGCTCGGCGCGCGGCGCCAGCGGCAGCCGGTTCGCAGCCCGGCTCGTCCCCCCCACCCACTCCCTTCCTTCTATCGTTTTACCAGTTTAAGCTGCTCGTGCGTGCGGACCATTCGCGCTCGGCCCGTCAGCCTCCTCCTTACGGATACAATTTCCAGGGCCTTTTGTCTGTTCCCGGCCGGCGCCTGAATACCAGTACGAGTATAAAGTATAAGTTGCGGAGGCTCAGAGGAAAGCCTTTTGTACAAAAATGAAATCCTCCGCAAGGTGGCCACGGCGCGAGAAGTTTGTGATAAATTACTTGGACACAGGGAGCCGGGCGCGGGGGATACCCCCCCCCTGTCCGGTTGCCTCGGGCCCAGCCGCAGCGGGAGGGATGAATTCGTGGGGAAGAAGGTCGTCTACATCCACACCATCGGGACCGAAACCCCGGAGAGGACGGCCACGCCATTCTACCTGGCGGCCACCGGCGCGCTCATGGACCTGGACGTATCGATGATCTTCACCATGAAGGGCACGGGGCTTCTGAAGAAGGGCGTGGCGGAGAACATCTACGTCAAGGAGGGCGGCGTCCCCCTGTCCCACTTCATCAAGCAGGCCAAGGATGCCGGCGTTAAATTCTACGTGTGTTCGGCCAGCCTGGACCTGAACGACATGAAGGAGGAGGACCTCATCCCCGAGGTGGATGAGGTCATCGGCGGCGCCACGATAAACGACATGGCGGTGGAGGCCGACACGGTACTCACGTTCTGATCCCGGCCAGACCGTCGAGCCCGCCGGCGGCGCGCCGACCCTTGGTGCGGTAGAGGTCCTGGTCGGCCGCCTCCACCAGCGCCTGGGGCTCGTAGCCGGCCGTCTGGCAGCACGCGACCCCGATGCTCACGGTGATGGCGGGGCCGGCCGTGCGGTCCGCCAGGGCGGCATCCAGCTGCTCGCTCAGGCGGCGGGCGACGTTCCGGGCCGCGGTCCCGTCGGTGTCCGGCAGGATGACGGCGAACTCGTCGCCGCCCTGACGGAAGGCCATGTCCCCGGAGCGCAGGGAAGATGCCAGCATGCCCCCGAAGCTGCGGAGCAGCGCATCCCCCTGCAGGTGCCCCATGGTGTCGTTGTATTGCTTGAAGCCGTCCAAGTCCAGGAGGAGGAGCGACACGGGGCGTCCGGACCGCTCGGCCAGGGCGAGCTGTTCCCTGAGGGCGCTCCAGAAGCTGCGGTAGTTGTAGAGGCCGGTGAGGTCGTCCCGCTCGGCCAGGCAGGAGAGGTCGTGGGAGAGCTCCTCGAGCTCGACCCGCTCCAGGAAGGCGCGGTGGAGCATGCCGTGGCGCAGCCAAGCACCCCCGGCCGCGGCGAAGGCGAACAGGCCCACGAGCAGGAGGCGGGCGGCCGAGGCGGACGGGTCCCCTTGGCCCCACCAAGCGGCGGTCAGGCCGGCGTGCACGGCCCAGGCCGCCCCGCCGGCCAGGGCCGTTTTCCAAGGCTCCCACGGGAGGAAGGCGAGGCAGGCGAGGAGGCTGCCGATCCCCATGTCCAGTCGGGCGGCGTGGACGCGCCCCTGGCCGGCGGCCGCGGCCGCGACGGCCAGGCCCGCCGCGAACACGGCGCCGCAAAACACCTCGAGGGCTCGGCGGGAGAGGCGACGGCGCCGGGCGGCCAGGAAGAGCAGGAAGGCGGAGCCGGCCGGGATGGCCCTGAGCCCCAGGGCACCCGCCCCGTGGGGTGTGCCCGCCAGCAGGAGGTAGTCCACCGCCGCCGGCACCAGGAGGAGGAAAGACCAGATCAGCGCCGCCCCAGGCGCTCCCCGGACGAGGTCCTCCCCGACTTCCGCCCGCCAGCGTGCCGCGACCTGCGGGTCGGGACGCCCGTGGGACCGTAACCCCCAAGCCATATCGACACCACACCACTTTTTTCGACAGGCTGGCTAGCGCTTTCCGTCTAGCCATTATACTGCCAATCGCCGCGGGTGACGCTTCCTGAGCTGGTTCAGAAACATGTGAGACTGCAGGCGTAGACAAGGGAATAAAAGGGGGCCATCCTTCTGGGTGAGAAAACCAAGAGGAGGTGGCCCCCAATGCGTGT
>JBBIPI010000099.1:0-5920 GCA_037442985.1 Clostridiales bacterium | reverse complement strand
CACCAGAAGATCCACACGAAGACGATGCCGAAGCTGTGGTTGCCCACCGTGGTGCCCCACACGCCCGCCATCAGGATGAGCACGAAACCGACCCAGGTCAGCACGAAAAGGGTGAAGCTGCTCCAGCGGGAACGGAGCAGGTTGCGCACCAGCGGCCAGCGCGTCAGGTCCAGCCGCCAGTCGGCCGGGATGATGCCCAGGAAACGCTCCTGCCGCGGGTCCAGGTTGCCCGTGGGCGCGGTCAGGGCCGACCTGGCCGCGGACCCGCCCGCCGCCGGCTTCGTGGTCACGGCGCCCCGCTGCTCGTCATACCCGCTCGACATCTGGCGTCAACCTCCTCGCCTTGCCCAGGAGCAGGAGGACGGCGCCGACCACCATCAGGCCCGTCCCCGCCGCCCCGGCGGTGAAGTACACGTTCGGCTTGACCCTGAGCCAGCCGATCATATAAGGATGGAACGTCCCGCAGGTGACCGCGCACCGGAACATGAACCGCCCCGGCCGGTCGGCGGTGAACTCGATGGTCTTCTCCTGGAAGGGCCAGAGCTCTTCGTTTATGCCGTACCCGTCGAGGTAGAACCCGTGCGTCACGTCGACGGAGCGGATCTTGAGGATGACCCGATCGCCCTTGTTGACCTCGATGACCCCGGGGTCGAAGCGGAACTGCCGCGCCGTGATCTCGATGACGCGCTCCTGGCCGCCTTCCGCCTGCGCCTTGGCCAGGGATTGCGTCGCCACCATCACCGCGCCGGCCACGACCAGGATGACAGCCGCCACGCTCAGCGGCGCCAGCCGTCTGCGGGACACGCCCATCCCCTCCTATCGCCCGCCGTGGCATTGCCAACTTTCAAAAGCGGCAACTTTTACAAACCATACCCGGTAGGGTACCGATCCTCTTAATGAATACTACCATTTCTTGAGCCGGGTCAAGGGGGTTATAGCCTGTTTTATCATGGGGATGTTTCCGTACCTACGGGCTAGGGCATTGTCCGGCAGCGATGCCAGCAACCCGCCCATCGTCCTCCGGTCCGGGCGAGGGCCAGGGCGGCCTGCACGTCCTGGGGCGTATTCACGTTGAGGAACACCAGCTCCGGGTCGCCAAGGGCCCGCAGTTCCTCCTCGCCCACCCAGCGCACCTCCAGCCGCTCCAACAGACCGACCAGCGAGGAGTGCCCGGCCTCCAGGTGCTCCTCCACCGCTGCCAGGCAGCGTCTGCGGTAGACGGCGTGCAGAGGCTGGGGCCGTCCCCGGACCACGGGCACGGCGGCGTCGGCCCCTCCCAGGCACGCCGCCAGCAAGAGGGCGACGGAGGGGTCGGCGAAGGGCAGGTCGCAGGCCGCCACCAGGTTCAGCTCGGCGTCGGAGGCGGCGAGCCCCGCGTGCAGCCCGCCCAGGGGGCCGCGGCCGCGGTAGAGGTCCGACACCACCTCGATCCCCGGAGGCAGGTACGGGGCGCCGTCATTGGCCACGACGATGATCCGCCGGGCGCACGGTCGCAGGCGCTCCACCACCTGGACCGCCAGCGGCAGGCCCAGGAAGGTCAGGCTGGCCTTGTCGCGGCCCATGCGCCTGCTGCGGCCACCGGCCAGCACGATGACGTTCATGGGTGCTTCCCCGGGGCTGTCAGCACACCGCACGGCACGCCTCCTCCCCATCGGCCGGCGCCGGGGCGCCGCCGGGCCCGCGCTCCCCGAGACGACCTATCCCAACCTGCAGTATCAACCCGGCCAGGAGGCCGTGCGCCATGCTGGACGTGACCAGGGCCACGGTCCCGGTGCCCAGGGCGATCAGGAGCTCCCGCCGCGTCCTCAGGTCCGCCACCAGCGCGGCGTGCTCCAGGCCCACGCAGGCGAGGAACGCCCCTAGGACCGGCAGGGGGATCAGGAGCAGCAGCGACGTGACCACATCGGCCGGCAACGCCGCCAGGCCCAGGCAGGCGAGTCCCATCAGCACGGGGGCGCCCCCGGTGCGTGCCCCGAAGCGGTAGTGGGCCGTCAGGCCTCCGGCCCCGTGGCAGACCGGCATCCCCTGGAGCAGCCCGGCCAGCACGTTCGCCAGGCCCAGGGATGTGGCCAGGGCGCGCGCCCGCACGCGCCGCGCCGCCACGCCGAAGTACTGCCGCGCCGCATCCTCGGTGGCCACGACGGCGTTCGCCAGGGTGAGGGGGAGTTGGGGAATCACCAAGGCCACGAACGCCGTCGCCAGGTCGGCCCGCGTCGGCAGGCCGAGGCGCAGCGGCGGTCCCGCGGTGGCCGCAGCGCCGGCGCCTCCGCCGGAGAGGAGATAGCCCAGGGCGGTTCCGGCCGCAAGCACGACGACCGTGGCCGGCAACGGCCCGCCCGGCGCCAGGCGCAACAGGGCCAGCAGGGCGGCGGCCCCGACCGCCAGGCCGGCCGCCGGCGCGCCGCCCTCCGCCGGCGAGCCCTGCCCGGAGAAGAGCGGTCCCGAGGCGAGCCCCCAGGCCGCCTTGATCAGGAGCAGGCCGATCCCCAGCTGCACCCCGCGCACCAGCGGCCTCGGGAACAGGGAAGCCAGCCGTCCCGCCGCCCCAGTCAGCCCCAGGGCCAGGAGGATGACCCCCATGATCAGGCCGGCGGCCCCCATCACCTCCGGCCCGAGGTGCAGGGCCAGGGCCAGCGCCGAGGTGGCCTTAAGCGGCTGAACCGGGACGGGCACGCGGAAATAGAGCCCCGCGGCCAGATAGGCGAGCCCGGGCACCAGGAAGACCGCACTGGCGCTCAGCCCGTTCAGAGCGATGAGGGCCAGGGCGAGGGGCACGAGGACGCCCACATCCCCCAGGGCGCCCCCCAGTTCGCGGCGGTCGAAGCGCAGAGGCGGCAGGGGAGCGCCTTCCTCCTGCCGGCAGCCCGGGGCAGCCACCACCTGCCTATCCCTCCCCCGCGCCCCCGTCCGGGTGCACCCAGAAGGGCTGGCCTCCGGGAGCGAACTCGCGCTTCCAGATGGGCACCACCTGCTTCAACCGGTCGATGGCATACCGGCAGGCGGCGAACGCCTCCGCGCGGTGGGGCGCCGAGGCCGCCACCACCACGCTCACCTCGCCCACCGCCAGGCGGCCCAGCCGGTGGACGATGGCCACCCGGCAGCCCGGCCACCGCTCTGACGCCTCCCTGGCGATGGCCGCCATCTCGCGCTCCGCCATGGCGGGGTAGGCATCGTACTCCAGCGCCTCGGTCACGGCGGACCCGGTCCTGGCCCGCACCGTCCCCAGGAACAGGACGATGGCGCCCGCCTCCGGGTGCGTCACCCGCTGCAGGACGTCGTCTACGGAGATGGGGTCCCGCACCAGCCGGCAGGCCATCCCGTCCTCGGCAACGGCCGTCGCGGGCCGGGACCCGCCGCTCACCGGCGGGATCAGGGCGACCTCGTCGCCCTGCCGCAGCACCCGTTCCGGTGGCGCGTATTCCTCGTTGACGGCCCACAGCAGCGACGGCAGGAACGGGCCCAGCCGCGGGAAGCGCTGCCGGAGCGCCTCCGCCAGGTCGGCCAGGGTGGCGCCCGCCGGCACCGCTGCCCGCAGGCGGCGGCAGCCAGCCGCCTCCGCCGCACCAGCGAAGAACAGCACGTCAACACTTATCGTCAAGACCACACCCCTCCTCGTCCTCCGCCCCGCCCTCAGCCGCCCACCTGGGACATCGCCTGCTGCGGTGCCCCCCTGGCCCACCCCTGGGCCGTGATCCCGTGCCACTCCGGTTTCAGCCCCGCGGCGTGCGCCAGCGCCTGGACGATGGCGTCGTCGGAGGCGCCCCCGCGCAGGAGCCCGCGGACGTCCACCTCCCCCGGGGCCAGGAGGCAGCTCCGCACGCGCCCGTCGGCCGTCAGGCGCAGGCGGTCGCAGCCCGCGCAGAAGGGCCTGCTCACCGCGGCGATAACGGCGACGGTCGCCTCGTAGCCCGGAACCCCGTACCGGCAGGCCGGCGCGCCGGCCCGACCGTCCAGGGGCGCCAGCGGGCCCAGCGCCTCCTCCAGCCGGCGGAGCGTCTCGTCCGCAGGCACGTAGCGCGCCTCCCAGTCGGCCGCGCCGCAGCCGACGGGCATGTACTCGATGAACCGCACGTCCCAGCCGCGCTCCAGGCCGAAGCGGGCGATCTCGGCCACCTCGCCGTCGTTCACGCCGCGCATGACGACGGTGTTCAACTTGATCGGGAAGCCGGCCGCCGCCGCCGCTTCCAGGCCGGCGAGCACAGCCGCCACCGACCCCCCGCGGGTCAGCGCCGCGAACGTCTCGGGACGCAGGGAATCCAGACTGACGTTCAGGCGATCCAGCCCGGCCGCCCTCAATTCCGCCGCCCGGGGGGCCAGCAGGGTGCCGTTGGTGCTCAGCGCCAGCTCCCGGAGCCCCCCGATCCCGCGCAGGCGCGCGATGAGCGCCGGCAGGCCGGGGCGCAACAGCGGCTCGCCACCGGTGATCCTGACCTTGTCCACCCCGGCCCGCACCGCGCAGCGCACCACGCGCTCGATCTCCTCCAGGGACAGCAGGTGCCGGGCGGGCAGCCACGCCGGCCGGCCCGCCGGCATGCAGTAGGCGCAGCGCAGGTTGCAACGGTCGGTCACCGAGACGCGCAGGTAGCGGATGGTCCGCCCGTGCGAGGAGCCGATGGACAACCTCCCCACCTCCCCCGGAAGCGACTCCGCCCCCTCCCCGCCCTGGAGAGGCCACGGACGGGAAGGGGGCGGCCCGCCGTTCTCCTTTCCAGGTGATGGGGAGGCGGGGCCGTTTCCGGCCCCACCCTGTCGGCCGGCCGCCCGTGGGACGCGCCGGAGGGGTCGCGCCCTTTAGGGCGACCGGCTCGGAGAACAGGTATCCGTCTGAACCTGTCAGCGCAGGCCGCGCGGCGCGGCCAGCATCCACGCCACTATTTACTACCGCGCGGCAGGCGCTCCTTCAGGAGATTCCCGCAAACCGCCGTCAGGCTTTCCCCGGCTGCCTCCCGCCCGCGCCGTCCGCCGCCACATATCCACGAGTCACCGGTCTTCGGTTCCCCTCCTGGGGCGACGCCAGAACTCGCCGCTCCAGGAGGTCGACCAGCGCCGCGGCGTCGTCCAGGGGAAGGCATGGGGCCGCCGCGGCCACGGGGACGTCCGCGGCGACGGCGAGGAGGAGCGGGTCATCCAGGCAGCAGGGCGCCTCCCCCAAGGCGGCGCGGTGCACGGCGATCTTCGGGTACGGGCCGCCCTTGTAGCCCTCCACGAGGACGAGGTCCAGCGGGCCGGCCGCCTCAGAGAGCAAGGCGACGGCCCGCCCCGGGTCCACCTCGCCCGCCATGGTGGCCAGGAGGGCGAGTTGGCCCGGCGCCGCGATGGCCACCGCCGCCGCCCCGGCCTGCCGGTGGCGCCAGGTGTCCTTCCCCGGCCGGTCCATCTCGAAGCCGTGGGCGTCGTGCTTGAGGGTGGCCACCCGGTAGCCGCGGCGGGCGAGTTCCGCCAGCAGCTTCTCGATGAGCGTCGTCTTGCCGCTCCCCGACCAGCCCACGATGGCCACCACCGGGACGGCGGACGGCGGCCCGCCGCCGGACCGGTTCCTCCTGTCGGGAGGGTCGGGATGCTGGTCTTCTCCGGCGAGCATGGCGCGGGCGTGCTCCAGGACGGGCAGGACGATCTCCAGGCTCTCCCGCGCCCCGCGCGGGCTGCCCGGCACACCCAGGAGGAGGGTGCAGCCGCGCACCCCCGCCAGGGAGCGCGAGAGCATGGCGAACGGGGTCCTCTTCCGCCCCTCCTGCCGCATGGCCTCCGCCAGCCCGGGCACTTCCCGTTCCGCCACGTCCCGGATCGCTTCGGGAGTCACGTCCCGCGGCCCCAACCCGGTTCCTCCAGCCACGACCACCAGGTCCAAGCGGTCCACGTCAGCCAGGCAGCTCAAGGCGCCGGCGAGGACCTCCCGGTCGTCGGGGAGGACCAGGCAAGC
>JBBIPI010000098.1:0-5957 GCA_037442985.1 Clostridiales bacterium | reverse complement strand
GCCCACGGGATGGGCGAGCTGCCGCGCGCGGTGGCCGCGCGCCTGGACCAGGGCTGCCTCCGCACCGGCAGCCGGGTCACGCGGGTGGAGGCGCTCGCCGGCCCCGGGCGGCCGGCCTACCGGCTGCACGTGGAGGGGGCGGAGCCGGTGGAGGCGGCGGCCGTCATCCTCGCCGTGCCGGCGCCGGCCGCGGCTGCCCTCCTGGAGCCCCTGGACGCGGGCGCGGCGGCGCTCCTCCGCCGCATCCCCTTCTCCTCCACCGCCACCGTCTCCCTAGCCTACCGGCGCTCCGACTTCCCCCGCCCCCTCGAGGGATTCGGCTTCGTCGTCCCCGCGGTGGAGCGCCGCCGCATCATGGGGGTCACGTATACCTCCCTCAAGTGGCGCTTCCGCTCGCCGGACCCGGACCTGGTCCTCCTGCGCGCCGTCGTGGGCGGCCCGGCAAACCAGGCCCTGGCCGAAGCCGAACCGGAGGCGCTCGTCGCCGCCGTCCGGGCCGAGCTGGCCCACATCCTGGGGGTCACCGCCGCGCCGCTGCTGGCCTGCGCCTACCGCTGGGTCCGGGGCCTGCCCCAGTACACCGTCGGCCACCTGGAGCGCCTGGCAGAGCTGGAAGCCCGCCTGGCGGCCCGTCCCGGGCTCCACCTGGCCGGCGGCTCCTACCACGGCATCGGCATCGGCCTGTGCATCCAGTCGGGATACGACGCCGCGGAGCGGGCGCTGGACATCGTCTAGTGTTTGGCGCCTTGCAAAGCGCAGGGCGCCATGCTACCGTATACTAGGTTCAGCGGGCTGCGCGGTGGCGTGGTGTAGTGGCCTAACACACCGGCCTGTCAAGCCGGAGATCGCGGGTTCGATTCCCGTCGCCACCGCCATCTTCAATTCTTGCCGCCGACCTGCTGCGCTTCCACCAGCGCAGGGTTGCCCGCGCGGATGAAGCGCACGGCCCGCTCCAGCCGCTCCAGGCAGCGCTCCCGTCCCAGGAGGTAGATCACGTCAAATAAACCGGGCCCAACCGTCCGCCCCGTGAGCGCCAGGCGGGTCGGGTGGATGAGCGCTCCGGCCGCGATACCCAGCCGCGCCGCCAGGCCGCGGTAGGCCGCCTCGATCGCCTCCACCGTCCAGGGCTCCAGCCCGGCCAGCACGGCGCGGGCCTCCTCGAGCAGGCCGGCCGCCTCAGGCTGGAAATGCTTGCGCACGCCCTTGTCCTCGTACGTGTCCGGCTCCCGGAAGAAATAACTCACCAGGTCGGGGATCTCCGCCAGGGTGCGGGCCCGGTCCCGCACGGCGGCCAGGACCCGCTTCAGCCACGGCCGGTCCGGGCGCTCCCCGTCCAGCAGCCCGGCCGCCGCGAGCCGCGGCTCCACCAGGTCCGCCAGCCGGTCCAGGTCGGCCGCCCGCAGGTAGTGGCCGTTCATCCAGGTGAGCTTTTCCACATCATAGACGGCCGCCGTCCGGTTCACCCGTTCCAGGGTAAAGAGCCGGGCGGCCTCTTCGAGGGTGAAGATCTCCCGGTCGTCCCCCGGCGACCAGCCGAGCAGGCACAGGTAGTTGACGATGGCCTCGGGCAGGTAGCCGGCGGCGCGGAACTCCTCCACCGCCACCGCCCCGTGCCGCTTGCTCAGCTTGGAGCGGTCCGGGGCCAGGATCATGGGGACGTGGGCGAAGCGCGGGGGGTCGTAACCCAGCAGCCGGCACAGGTGGAGCTGGCGCGGCGTGTTGGACAGGTGCTCCTCGGCCCGGATCACATGGGAGATCCGCATCAGGTGATCGTCCACCGTGCAGGCGAAGTTGTAGGTGGGCCAGCCGTCCGACTTCAGGATCACGAAGTCGTCCAGCATCTTGTCGTTGTCGAAGGCGACGGCGCCCCGGGTGAGGTCCTCCACCACCGTCGTCCCGGCTCCCGGGGCGCGGACGCGGATCACCGGCCTGCGCCCCTCCGCCTGCAGCCGCGCGCGCTCGCCCGCCGTCAGGTCGCGGCAGCGGCCGTCGTACCGCGGGGGCAGCCCGTGCGCCAGCGCCTCCTCCCGCCGCCTGGCCAGCTCCTCGGGGGTGCAGAAGCAGAGGTACGCGTCGCCCCGCGCCAGCAGCCGCTCCGCCTCGGCGCGGTACAGGTCCAGCCGCTCCGACTGGCGGTACGGACCGTAGGGCCCCCCTTTGTCCGGCCCCTCGTCCCAGTCGAGGCCCAGCCAGGAGAGCGCGTCCATGATGGCCCGCTCCCACTCCGGGCGGGAGCGCTCGCGGTCGGTGTCCTCGCTGCGCAGGACGAACCGCCCCCCGTGGTGCCGGGCGAAGAGCCAGTTGAAGAGCGCCGTCCTGGCGCCGCCGACGTGCAGCGCCCCGGTCGGGCTGGGGGCGAATCGCACGCGCACGCCCTCGTCCACCGTGGCCAACCCCCTCGGTCGCAACCTCCTACGAAATATAAAGGATTGTTGGACGGAAGGGAAACCCGCAGGCGGGCAGGGGTTGACGGCCCGCCTGCGCGGCTCAGCCGGCGGGGGGTGCGGACTCGCCCGCCTCCGGCGGCGCCGCTTGCAAGCACCGCGCCTTGGCCAGCCGGAGCAGGAAGGCGTACTTCCTCTCGGCGGCGGCGATCATGTGGATGGCCGCGTCGATCATGTCGGGATCCGTGACCGTGTCGAAGAGGGCCTGGGCGGCCTGCCATTCCTGCCGCGCCCGGGCCAGCGAGTCGGCGATCTCCCAGGGTTCGATGTCCATCGCTTCTCCCTGCCACCACGAGGACCTGTTGGTAGCGTTCCCCTGAAGGCCGCCCGCTATACCGCTCAGAATAGGATATGCGCCGGCGCTACATTTCTCTCCGACCCTCCAAGGCCCGCGAGAGGGTCACCTCGTCCACGTAGTCCAGGTCGCCCCCCTCGGGAAGCCCCCGGGCCAGGCGCGTCACCTTGACGCCGAGAGGCTGCAGCAGACGGGAGAGGTAGAGGGCCGTGGCCTCGCCCTCCACGTCGGGATTGGTCGCCAGGATCACCTCCCGCACGCCGCCGAGCCGGTCCAGGAGTTCCTTGATCCTGAGCTTGTCCGGACCGATCCCGTCCAGGGGCGAGATCGCCCCCTGCAGGACGTGGTACAGGCCCCGGAAGGCGCGGCTCCGCTCCAGCGCCGCCACGTCCTTGGGCTCTTCCACCACGCATATCAGGCTGCGGTCGCGCGCCGGGTCGGAGCAGAGGGCGCAGGGGTCGGCGTCCGTCAGGTTCCAGCAGACGGAGCAGTGGCGGACCCTCTCCCTCGCCTCCACGATGGCCGCCGCCAGCCGCACCGCCTCCTCCCGGTCCGCCAGGAGGAGATGGAAGGCCAGGCGTTGGGCCGTCTTGGGCCCGACGCCGGGCAGACGCCCCAGTTCCTCGATCAGCCGCGCGATGGGCGCCGCGTACTGCAACTCCGCCCTCCCCCGGCGCTCAGACGCCCGGGAAGCCCGGCAGGCCCGGAACC
The DNA here is from genome assembly GCA_037442985.1 of Clostridiales bacterium. Classification (GTDB taxonomy): domain Bacteria; phylum Bacillota; class Sulfobacillia; order DYIH01; family JBBIPI01; genus JBBIPI01. The sequence goes on along the minus strand of JBBIPI010000098.1, from coordinate 2,507 downwards.
CCGGGCAGGTTCAGGCCGCCCGCCACCCGCCCCAACTCGGCGGCGGCCAACTCCCTGGCCCGCCGCAAGCCCTCGTTCACCGCCGCGGTGATGAGGTCTTGGAGCATCTCCACGTCGTCCGGGTCGACGACGGAGCGGTCGATCTCGACGCGCACGACCTCCTGGTGGCCGTTGCAGGTGACCCGCACCGCGCCGCCCCCCGCCGTCGCCTCCACCGTGCGCCCGCCCAGCTCCTCCTGGACCCGCGCCATCTCCGCCTGCAGCCTCTGCACCTGCTTCATCATCTTGTTGACGTCAAACACCGTCACGCCTCCTCCACGCCCATGTCCTCCAGGTCCACGACCTGGCCGAACCACGCCACCTGCTCGGCCAGGGACGCCTCCCCGGCCCCACGCCCCCCAAGGGCGTTGCCGCCGCCCGCCCCGGGGGGGTGCGCCAGGCGCACGACCACCTCCACCCGTTGACCCAGGACCTCGGCCCAGGCTTGCTCCAGCGCCTGCCTCTTCTCGGGGTCCGAGAGGAGCTGCGGGAGGAAGGCGCCCTCTTCTCCGCTCGCCTCCAGCACCAGCACTCGCCCGCTGAGCTCCGCCGGCCGAGCGTGCTGGAGGAAGCGGGCGAGCATCCCCTGCATACGCGCCACCCGCTCCCTCACGGCATCCCAATGGGCGCACGCCTGCTCCAGGCTGAGGCGGGTGCCCGGGGACGGCGGCTCCTCCACCGCGGCCGGCCGGCTACGGGCCTCGACGGGCGCCGGCCGCGCCGGACCCCGCGCCCCCTGGGGGCGGCGGGGCGGCGGAGCGGCAGGCGCGGCCGTCCCGCTCGGGTGTGCCGGGGCCGAGGAAGGGTCCCTCGCCGCGGCCACCTCCTCCGGCACCAGCACGAGGCCGAGCAGCCCCACCTCGAGGGCCAGCCGGGCCGTTGCCGCCCAGCGCATCTCGCTCTCCACGCGGCTCACCTCCCGCACGAGGGCCACCAGGCGCGGGACGGGGAGCCGCCTCAGCTCCTCCAGCCCGGCCTCGTCCGGGACGTCGCGGCCTACCGCCAGGACGAGGGCGTCGCGGAACACCCCGGCCAGCTCCCGGGCGAACTGGCGCAGGTCCCGCCCGTGCCGGTAGACCCGGTCCACCACCTCCAGCAGGGAGGCGACGTCGCCGCCCGCCAGGGCCCGCGCCGCCGCGAGCACCTCGTCCCGGTCGGCCAGGCCCAGCAGTTCCCGCAGGTCGCTCACGGTCACCGCGTCGCCGGCGAAGGCGACCGCCTGCTCCAAGAGGCTCAAGGCGTCCCGCAACCCGCCTTCCGCCTGCCGCGCGATGAGGCGCAGCGCTTCGTCCTCGGCGCGCACGCCGAGGGTCGAGCACACCTCCGCCAGCCGCGCCACGATCTCCTCCGGGGTGAGGCGCCGGAAGTCGAAGCGCTGGCAGCGGGAGACGATGGTCGCCGGCACCTTGTGCGGGTCCGTGGTGGCCAGGACGAACAGCACCGACGGCGGCGGCTCTTCCAGGGTCTTGAGCAGGGCGTTGAACGCCTCCTGCGTCAGCATGTGCACCTCGTCGATGATGTAGACCTTCTGCCGCAGGGCGGCGGGCGCGTACTTGACCTTCTCGCGCAGCTCGCGGATCTCCTCGATGCCCCGGTGGGACGCGGCGTCGATCTCCAGCACGTCCAGGGCCCGCCCCGAGGCGATGGACGCGCAGGCGGCGCAGCGGCCGCACGGCTCGCCCTCCTCCGGCGCCTCGCAGTTCACGGCCCGGGCCAGGATCTTGGCGACGGAGGTCTTGCCGGTCCCGCGCGGGCCGCAGAAGAGGTAGGCGTGGCCGACCCGCCCTGCCCGCAGGGCGTTGCGCAGGGTGCGCGTCACGTGCACTTGGCCGACCACGTCGGCGAAGCGCGCCGGCCGCCAGGCGCGGTAAAGCGTCAGGTGACCCAACGTCCATCTCCCCCGTGGCAACTTCGCGCCCCGCGGGGCAACTCCTCCGCGGCCGGCGGCGTCCGGACGCCCGCCCGCCGCCCATCGAAAAAGGGAGGCTCCCGCGAGCCTCCCCAAACGGCCGTGCACCTGCCTTCGATCTGGCCCTTCCGGGCGGACCCGGGGCAGCCGGCTCCGGGCCGGCCTCCCCGCGGCACACGGAGCGCACCGCTTACCGTTGCTTCCTTCCGGACCTGGCGGGGTTCACGGGTCTCCGTTGCGCGGGCCCGACCCTTCAGCGCCGCTGGTCCCGGCCTGGCCCCACAAGGGCCGACCTCGGGCAGGGATTCGACCCCGCTGCAGCGGATTGCGGGTTCAGGGCACCGCTACCTCCCCGTCTAGCACGGCCAAAGACGGCAAAGTCGTGGCGGAAGGGGTGGGATTCGAACCCACGGTGCGGTTGCCCGCACACACGCTCTCCAGGCGTGCCGATTAAGCCACTCTCGCACCCTTCCGGAACTCCGACCGAACGGTCAGCAGGCATACAGATCATAACAAACCGCTTTCGCGAGCCGCAACCGCCTCCGGGCGTCCCGGCTCG
>JBBIPI010000097.1:0-6021 GCA_037442985.1 Clostridiales bacterium | reverse complement strand
GCCGGCGGAGTACATTAGGGAAAACTACCCAGAAGTGGCCCTACCACATTATGGAGTCTCACATGTAGTGAACTAGGACAAGGCGTTGACGGTCCCCGCCCGCGTGGCTATAATTGCCCTGGGCTCCGCGCTTTTCCGTTATTTTCCATGCCAAGGGAGAAGGGTGGCCGGTCGGGGTGGAGCTGGCCAGTTACGTCTTCGTCGGTGGCAAGCCGCCCTTGCCCGCCTGGCTCGGCGTGATCGCGGTCCTGTCCCAGTCACTGCTCCTGTTCGTGACCGCCTACCACGCCCTGCTCCTGCCCGCCGGCCTCCGGTGGCGCCGGCCGCCGCTGGCCCCGCCCCGCCGCTCCTTCGCCATCCTGGTCCCGGCCCACGACGAGGAGGCGGTGATCGGGGAGCTGGTGGCCAACCTGTGGGAGCTGCGCTATCCCCGCGAGCTCTACGACGTCTTCGTGGTGGCCGACAACTGCTCCGACGGCACGGCGGCAGCGGCGCGCGCCCGCGGGGCGCACGTCTTCGAGCGGCACGACCCGCGGCGGCGGGGGAAGCCCTACGCCATCGAGTACGCGCTGCAACGGCTCTGGTCGCTGCCGCGGCGGTACGACGCCGTGGTGATCCTGGATGCCGACAACCTGGTGGCCCCGGACTTCCTCCTCGCCATGAACGCCCGGCTGGAGGCGGGCGAGCAGGTGATCCAGGGCTACCTGGACGTCAAGAACCCCAACGACACCTGGGTGTCGGCCTCCTTCGCCATCTCCTACTGGGTGTCCAACCGCTTCTGGTGCTTGGCCAAGCACAACCTGGGCTTGACCGTCCCCCTGGGCGGCACCGGGATGTGCATCGCCACCGAGGCGCTGCGCCAGGTCGGGTGGGGGACCGAAACGCTGACGGAGGACCTGGAGTTCACCATCCGCGCGGCGCTCCGGGGGATCCGGACCACCTGGGCGCACGAGGCGGTGGTCTACGACGAGAAGCCGCTCACGCTCGTCCAGTCCTGGCGCCAGCGGCTCCGCTGGGTGCAGGGCGGGGCCCAGGTGGCGTCCCGCTACCTGCTGCCGCTGCTGGTCGAGGGCTTCCGGCGCCGCGACCCCGTCCTCCTGGAGGCGGCGGTGATGCTCTGCCGCCCCTTCTACGTGGCCGGTGCCTTCCTCCTGGGCGCCCTGAGCCACCTGGCCGGGCGGTACTACGACGCTGGCTCCCTGCTGCTCCTGCGCCTGCCGGAGCAGGCGTGGCTGGCCCTGGCGGCGGTGCAGTACCTCCTGCCGCTGGCCGCCCTCCGGCTGGACGGCGTGCCCCTGCGCCCGTACCGCTTCCTGCCCCTCTTCCCCCTGTTCGCCTACACCTGGCTCCCCATCACCTGCCTGGGGGTGCTGCGGGCGCAGCGGCGGGAGTGGGTCCCCACGCGCCACACGCGGGCCATCTCCTACCGCGACCTGGCCCAGGAGCGCTTCGGCTGACGGCCCGGGGGCGCCCTTGACGCCCGGCCCCGGAGGCGGTGCAATGGGGGCGTGAGGCTCTCCCCGCGCCTTCTGAAGATCGCCAGCCTGGTGCCCGAAGGCGCCGTCGTCGCCGACGTCGGCACCGACCACGCCCTGCTGCCGGCCTACCTGGTGGTGACCGGCAAGTGCCCGCGCGCCATCGCCACCGACGTCCGACCGGGCCCGCTGGCGGCGGCGCGGGCGACCCTCCGGGAGCTGGGCGTGGAGCGCCAGGTGGAGCTGCGCCTGGGCTACGGGCTCACGGTGCTGAAGCCCCGCGAGGTGGACGCAGTGGTGATCGCGGGCGTGGGCGCCCACACCGCCATCGCCATCCTGGAGCGCTCCCCGGCCGTCCGCGCCTCGGTGCGCCGCTTCGTGCTGCAGCCCGCCAAGGGCGCGGCCCTGCTGCGCCGCTGGCTGGCCGAGCACGGGTTCCGTCTGGTGAAGGAGGAGCTGGCCAGGGAGGGGAACCGGTTCCACGAGGTGATGGCGGTGGAGGCGGGCCGGGAGGAGGTGCGCCACCCCCTCCTCCTGGAGCTGGGGCTCGAGGTGGGGCCGCGGCTGTGGGAGGAGCGCCATCCCCTCCTGCGGGCCTTCCTGGAGGACCGGCTCTCCCGTTACCGGCGCATCCTGGCGCGCATCGAGGCGAGCGGGCTGGGTGGCGACCGCGCCTCGCCGCGCTTCCGGGGCAAGGCGGAGGCCCTGGAGGCGCTGCTCGGGGAGCTGGGCGCGGCAGGGGGGTGAGGGTCCCTGGAGGAGCTCTTGCTCTTCACGGATGGGGCGTCCCGGGGCAACCCGGGCGCGGCGGCCATCGGCGTTGTCCTCCGCACCCCCGACGGGCGGACGGTGGAGGAGATCGGCGAGGCCATCGGCGTCGCCACCAACAACGCCGCCGAGTACGCCGCCCTGATCCGGGGCCTCCGGCGGGCGCGGGAGCTGGGGGCGCGGCGGGTGGTGGTCCACGCCGACAGCGAGCTTTTGGTGCGGCAGCTGGAGGGGACGTACGCCGTGCGCCACGAGGGGCTGCGGCCGCTCTTCGAGGAGGCGCGGCGGCTTTTGGCCTGCTTCGAGGCGGCCGAGGTGCGCCACGTGCCGCGGGAGGAGAACCGGGACGCCGACCGGCTGGCACACGCCGCCCTGGACCGCCGCGACCGCGGGGCGTCCTCCGGGCGAGCGCGGCGCTTGCGCGTCCTGCAGATCGACGCCTTCACGCGCGAGCCGCTGAGCGGCAACCCGGCCGGCCTGGTGCCGGACGCCGCGGGCCTGGACGACGGCGAGATGCAGCGCATCGCCCGGGAGATGAACGTCTCCGAGACGGCCTTCCTGTTGCCGCCGCAGGGCGGGGGCGACTACCGCCTGCGCTACTTCACGCCCACCCGGGAGGTGGACCTGTGCGGGCACGCCACCGTGGCCGCCTTCCACTTCCTGGCCGTCGAGGGCCGGCTCGCGCCGGCGGCACCCGGGGCGGCGACGAGGGCGCTCCTGGAGACGCGCGCCGGGCTCCTCCCCGTGGAGGTGCGCTGGGAGGACGGCCGGCCGGCGGTGATGATGGGCCAGCCCGCCCCACGCTTCCGGGCCTGCGCCGCGCCGGTGGAGGAGCTGGCCGCCTGCCTGGGCCTGCCGGCCGACGAGGTGGGCGCGCCCGGCCTCACGCCGGCCCTGGCCTCCACGGGGCTGTGGCACCTGCTGGTGCCGGTGCGGAGCCTGGAGGCGGTGCGGCGCGCCGCGCCCGACCAGGCGCGCCTCGGGCGCCTGAACGAGGCGCTGGGCGTGCACACGACGCACGTGTACGCGCTCGCGGCGCTGGACCCGGGGGCGGACGCGCACGCCCGCTGCTTCGCCCCCGCCTTGGGGGTGGCGGAGGACCCCCTGACGGGCACGGCCAACGGCGCCCTGGGCGCCTTCCTGGCCGCCGCGGGCCTCCTCGGAGCGGCGCGCGGCCTCGGCCGACCCGCGCCGGCGCGGCCGGGCGCCGTGTCCCTCGTGGTGGAGCAGGGGCACGAGCTGGGACGGCCCGGGCTCGTCCGGGTGGAGGTGGTGCCGGGCCGGCCGCCGGTTAGCCCGGTGGCGGAGGTGTGGGTCGGCGGCGAGGCGGTGATCGCGCTCGACGGTTACCTCTTTTTGCCGGCCTGACGCCGGCGCGGATGGGCGTTTTCTCGCGCGGGTTGATTTATAATTGTGTAGTAGGAGCGCGCGGCGTGAGTCAGCCGGGCGATCGCGGGTACGAGGCGGCGACGCCGTACCTGAGGAAAGTCCGAGCAGCGCAGGGCAGGGTGCCGGGTAACACCCGGTGAGGGCGACCTCAAGGAAAGTGCCACAGAGATCAGACCGCCGCCGGGCCGCGCCCGGCGGCAAGGGTGAAACGGTGCGGTAAGAGCGCACCGGCGGTCAGGCAACTGGCCGGCCAGGCAAACCCCACCCGCTGCAAGGCCAAATAGGGGAGGGATGACGTGGCCCGCTGAGCCTCCCGGGTTGGCCGCACGAGGCGGCAGGCGACTGCCGTCCCAGATAAATGATCGCCCGCGACAGAACTCGGCTTACAGGCTGGCTCACGCCGCCGAACCCTTCCGGCCCCCCGCCTCGCGCAGCCCCGGGGCACCCGGGCCGCTGCCCGTTCAGCGGCGCGGGAGGTCGTCCGGCCAGGCGCCCAGGCGGACGGGGATCTCCATCCGGGTCCCGGCGCGCAGCACCGTCAGCACGACGCGGTCGCCGACCTGCTTGCCGTCGATGTGGGCGAGGATGTCCTCCACCGAGCGTACCGGCTGGCCGTCGACGGCGAGGATCACGTCGCCCTCCCCGCCGCCCGCCCCGGCAGCCCGCAGGCCGGCCGCCTCCGCCGGGCTCCCCGGTAGCGTCTCCGCCACCAGCACGCCCTCCTCCGCCTGCACGCCCAGGGTGGCGGCGTTGTCCGGGCTGAGGCTGATGCCGGAGATGCCGAGCCAGGGGCGGTCGACCTTCTGACCGGCCAGGAGGCGCGGCAGGGACTTCTTCAGGGTGTTGACCGGCACGGCCAGGCCGAAGGCGTTGCCCGGCGCGGGGCCCTCCATGGCGGTGACGACGCCGATCACCTCGCCCCGGGCGTTCAAGAGGGGGCCGCCGGAGTTGCCCGGGTTCACGGCCGCGTCGGTCTGCAGGACGTTGCGGATGGGCCGGCCGTTCTGCCCCTCCAGGACGCGCCCGCGCCCGCTCAGGATGCCGGCGGTCACCGTCCCCTCCAGGCCCAGGGGATTGCCGATGACCACCGTCGGCTCGCCGATCTCCACCGCGTCGGAGTCGCCCAGCGGCAGCACGGCGGGCGGCGGTCCGCCCAGGTCTACGCGCAGGACGGCCAGGTCGCTGCCGGGGTCGGTCCCCATCAGCCGGGCCGGCACGGTGCGCCCGTCGTGGAGCCGCACCCGCAGGCTCGCGGCGCCCTGGACCACGTGGTGGTTGGTGACGACGTGGCCCTGGTCGTCGATGAAGAAGCCGGAACCGTTGACGGTCCCGAAGGGGTGGGGGTCGCGCCCGACCCGGATGATCCCCACGACGGCGGGGGCCGCCTGGCGGTAGAGCTGGGTGACCGACAGCGGGGGAGCGGTCCCGGCGGCCTCAAGGGCCGCGGGACGGGGGGAGGACGGCGCGGGCGGCGCGCCCGCCGGCGGCGGAGCCGACCGGGCGACCTGCCAGGTGAGCAGGGAGCCGACGAGGGCGCCGGCCAAAACCTGCAGCAGGGCGACCAGGAGCGCCGGCCTGCCCGCCGCCCGTCGCGGCCCGGGGGCCGGATCGGGGGCCGGGCCGGGGGCCTGCTGGAACTCCTCGGAAGACATGGCTCGCTCGGACCTCCTCGGCGCGGGCGGGCGCCCCGCACGGGCGCCGCCCGTCGTCATACGCGTTTCTACTTTCCTACTTAGCAAAAGTTTTTGAACAGTCTTTAAACGGCGCGAGCGGCCACCGGCTCCCGACCCGGGGTGCGGGCCAGGCGCAAGCCGCCGGCTGCAGCGGGGCACGCCGCGGGACGGTTTAATTCCTGGCAGAAACGGCAATCCTCTCTTCCGGAGGTGATGGGCGTGGACCTGGAGGGGAGGCTGTGCCGGCGCTTCCCGACCGAGGAACTGGCGCCTCCGGAGGAGCCCGCGCCGCGCGGGGAGGGCGACCTGGCGGTCCGCTTCTTCGAGGAGGAGGTCGGCCCCCTGAGCGCCGTGCAGGAGCGCCGGCTGCGGCTCCTGGTGACGCGCTTCGGGGAGCCGGCGGTGGTGCGCGCCCTGGCCGAGGCGGTCATCCTGGAGATGAACGACGCGGTGCTCCGCCTGGTGCGCGACCGGCTCCTGAAGCGCTTGGCCCTCAACTGAGCGCGCCCGGCGGCGGGCGCTGCCGTCTTGTCCGCGCGCCTCCCGGGGGGCAGAATGCTCCCGAGGGGGTCGTCGGCGTGGAGAGCGGCACGGTGGCGGTCGTCGCCCTGGCGCTGGCCGCCCTGGCGGCGATGGTCGTGGCCCTGGTGCTGCGCGAGCTGGGGTCGCAGCGGGCCGCCCTGGCGCGGGTGGAGGGGGCGGTCCGCGCCCTCGAG
>JBBIPI010000096.1:0-6029 GCA_037442985.1 Clostridiales bacterium | reverse complement strand
GGCTCTTGGCGGCAAGACGCCGGCGGAGTACATTAGGGAAAACTACCCAGAAGTGGCCCTACCACATTATGGAGTCTCACATGTAGTGAACTAGGACACGCTGTTTTCCCGACCGCCTCGGTCGTTGTATGATTGAAGGTGGCATGGCCTGGTTCCGGCCCGGCGCGGGAGAACGGTTGCGCATCGGCGTCTTCACCGAGAGCTGGAAGCCGTACATGAGCGGCGTCGTCCGCTCCATCGACTCCTTCGCCTCCGCGCTCTCCGCCCAGGGGCACGAGTTGTTCATCTTCGCCCCCGGGTATCCCGGCCACCGCCGCCGGGAGCGGATCGTCTTCCGCTTCCTCTCGCTGCCCGCGCCCACCAACCCCGACTTCCGCCTTTGCATACCCTTGAGCCCGCGGCTGGGGTGGACGGCCGCGCGGCTCGGTCTGGACGTGATCCACGTCCACTCCCCCTTCCTCATGGGGCAGCTGGGCGTGCGCCTGGCCCGGCGCCTGCGGTTGCCCCTGGTCTTCACCTTCCACACCCTGTACCACCACTACGCCCACTACGTCCCCCTGCCCCGCCCGCTCACGGAGTGGGCAGCGCTGCGGTGGAGCCGGGATTTCTGCAACGGCTGCGACCTGGTGATCGCGCCCACCCCGGGGGTGCGCGACTTCCTCCTCCGGCTGGGGGTGACCACCCGGGTCGAGGTGCTGCCCACGGGGGTCGACCCGCAGCGGTTCCGCCAGGGGGACCCGACCTGGCTGCGGCGCTCGTACAACCTGGGGAACGGCCCGGTGCTCCTGTTCGTGGGGCGCCTGGGGCGCGAGAAGAACCTCGGCCTGCTGATCCGGGCTTACAGCCGGGTGCGGGCCGTGCACCCGGACTGCCGCCTGGTGCTGGTGGGGGACGGGCCCGAGGAGCCGGCGCTCCGGGCCCAGGCGCGCTCCCTGGGCGTGGCGGACGGGGTCGTCTTCACCGGCCGCTTCGGTGACCGGGAGCTGGCCAACGCCTACGCCGCCGCCGACGTGTTCGTCTTCCCCTCCGTCACCGAGACGCAGGGCATCGTCCTCCTGGAGGCCCAGGCGGCCGGTCTGCCGGTGGTGACCGTCCGCGCCCTGGGGACCGCCGACATGGTGGTCGAGGGGCGGGGCGGCCTGCTGTGCGAGCCGGAGGAGGAGTTCCTGGCCGCGGCCGTGCTGCGCCTGCTGGCCGACGAGGGGCTCCGGAAGGCCATGGGGGCGGCGGCGCGGGCGAGGGCGGAGGCGCTGAGCACGCCGCGCCTGGCCAGGCGGCTGGGCGACCTCTACCTGGAGCTGGCGCGGGGCTGGCGGGGCGCGGGCGAGGGCGTGCCGTCGTGACCTGGCAGCCGCGGGAGGGGGAGAAGGAGCGCTTCGTCCACGCCCTCTTCGACACCATCGCCCCCCACTACGACCTCATGAACCTGGTCATGACCATGGGCGCCTGGAAGCTGTGGCAGCGGGCCTTCGCCCGGCACGCCGGCCTGCGCCCGGGGGACCGGGTCCTGGACGTGGGCTGCGGCACCGGCGACCTCTGCCTGTTGGCCGCCCGCCGGGTCGGCCCGGGAGGGCGGGTCACCGGCGTCGACATCTCCGAGGAGATGCTGGCCGTCGGCCGGCGCAAGGTGGCCGAGGCCGGCCTGGCCGACCGGGTGGAGCTGCTGCGGGCCAACGCCCTCGACCTGCCCTTCCCGGATCGTTCCTTCGACGTGGTCACCAGCGGCTTCGTGCTGCGCAACCTGGCCGACCTGCCGCGGGCGCTGGCGGAGATGGTGCGCGTGCTCCGGCCCGGGGGCCGGGCCGCCATCCTCGAGCTCTCCCATCCCCCGAACCCCCTGGTGCGGATCCCGTTCCGCTTCTACTTCACGAGGGTCGTCCCGCTCCTGGGCGCCTGGGCGGCGCGCGGGTGGACGGGGCCGGTGGCGCCCTACGCCTGGCTGCCCGTCTCGTGGCGCGCCTTCCCCGACGCCCCTCGCCTCGCCGGGATGATGCGGGAGGCCGGGTTCGCCGAGGTGCGCTGGCTGCCGCTCACCGGTGGGATCGCCTGCCTGCACGTGGCGGAGAAAAGCAGGTCGAATTCGTAAAAACGGAGCTGTCCCAGTTTGGCTTAAGTTAAAATATCTCCGAATCGCCTCCCCGTTCGGGGTGACGGCCTTTTGCAACTCGCCGTGCTCGGCTTGAACCACAAGACTACGCCGGTCGAGGTCCGCAGTCGCGTCGCCTGGACCGCCGAACAGATCCCGGCCTCCCTGAGCGCCCTCCATGCCCTCCCGGGGGTGCAGGAGGTCGCCATCATCAGCACCTGCAACCGCACGGAGATCTACGCCGTGCTGACGGACCCGAGAGAGGGCCGCGAGCGGCTCCTGGCCTTCTGGAGCCGCGACCGGGGCGTCAGCCCGGGCGACCTGGCGGGCAGTTACTTCCTGACGGGCCAGGAGGCGGCCGCGCACCTCATGCGCGTGGCCAGCGGGCTGGACTCCATGATCCTGGGCGAGACGCAGATCCTCGGCCAGGTCAAGGACGCCTACGAGGTGGCGCGCGCCCAGGCCACCGTCGGCAAGGTCCTCCACGGCCTCTTCCTCCAGGCGGTCGCCTGCGCCAAGCGGGTCCACACCGAGACGGGCGTCAGCCAGAACGCCGTCAGCGTCAGCTACGCGGCCGTGGAGCTGGCGCGCAAGATCTTCGGCCACCTGGGGGACCGCTGCGTCCTCCTGGTGGGGGCGGGCAAGATGGCCGGGCTCACCGCCCGCCACCTGGTCGACGTCGGGATCCGGGAGATCCTCGTGTGCAACCGCACGCCGGAGCGCGCCGCGGAGCTGGCCAGGACCTTCGGCGGGAGGGCCGTCCCCCTGGACGACCTCCCCGGGCAGCTGGCGGCGGCCGACGTGGTCATCACCTCGACGGGCGCGCCCGGCGTGGTCGTCACGCGCGAGATGGTCCAGCAGGCCATGCGCGCCCGCCGCTACCGTCCCCTGTTCATCGTGGACATCGCCGTCCCGCGGGACGTGGATCCGGCCGCCGCCGAACTGGAGAACGTCTTCCTGTACAACATCGACGACCTGCAGGCGGTGGTGCGGTCGAACCTGGAGGAGCGGGCGCGGGAGGCCCAGAAGGCGGAGCGGATCATCGCCGAGGAGGTGGCCCGCTTCCAGCTGTGGCTGCGCACCCTGGACGCCGTGCCCCTGATCCGCTCCCTCAGGGAGCGGGCCGAGGCCATCCGCGCGGCCGAGCTGAGGCGGCTCTTCAACCGGCTGCCCGCGCTGTCGGAGCGGGAGCGGGAGCTGATCTCGGCCACCACCTCCCTCATAGTGAACAAGATCCTCAACGACCCCACGGTGCGGGTCAAGGAGCTGGCGGGGGAGAAGGACGGGGACCTCTACCTGCGCGCCTTCTCCCTGCTCTTCAACCTCCCCGAGGAAGGCCGCGACGGCGAGCTGCGCCCGTCGACCTCGGCCAGGCGGCGGGGCTGAGGGGGACGGGGGTGATCGCCGCGGTCCGGGAGGCCCTGTTCCTCGCCAGCGTCACCCTGTACCTGGCCGCCGCCGGCGCGCACTTCCTCCACTTCTTCGTCCGGCAGGGGGGCAGGGCGGCCGCCTGGCTGACGTCCCTCGCCTGGCTCGCCCACACGGGCGTCGTGGCCGCCATCTTCCTCGCCGAGCACCGCCCGCCCCTGGCGACGGTGCAGGAGGCGGTCCTCTTCCTGGCCTGGGTGACGGGGCTCAACTACTTGCTCGTCGAGCGCCTGTTCGAGCTCAGGGTGGCGGGCACCTTCGTCCTGCCCGTGGTCGCCCTGTTGCAGCTTTACGCCGGCGCCCTGCCGCGCCAGCCCGGCCTGGCGCCCGAGCCGGCGGGGAGCCTGTGGATCGTCCTGCACGCCGTGGTGGCGCTGGGCGGTTACGGCGCCTTCGCCCTGGCCTGCGTCGCCGCCGCCATGTATCTCCTCCAGGAGCGCCAGTTGCGCGCCAAGGCCTTCCGCCTCTTCTACCGCCGGCTGCCCTCGCTGGAGACCCTGGACGCCCTGGCCTTCCGCCTGGTTGTCTTCGGCTTTCCCCTGCTGGTCATCGCCGTGGTCACCGGCGCCCTCTGGGCGAGCCGCCTCTGGGGGGTGCCCTGGTTCACCGACCCGAAGGTCCCCTGGAGCCTGCTGACGGTGGCCATCTACGGCGCTTACATCGCCGCCCGCGTCCGCCTGGGCTGGCGCGGGCGCAAGACCGCCTATCTGGCGGTAGCCGGCTTCGGCGTCGTCCTCTTCAACCTGGTGGTGGCCAACCTGCTCTCGCCCCACCACGGCTTCTAGGGACGGCCGGGGCCTCCGGCGAGGTGAGGTGCGTGTCCGAACCCCCGCTGCGCGTCGGCACCCGCGGCAGCGCCCTGGCCCTGGCTCAGACGCGCCAGGTGGTGGCGGAGCTGCAGCGGCGCTGGCCCGGCCTCCTGGTGGAGGTGGTGACCATCACCACCAGGGGCGACCTGCAGACCGGCGTCCCGCTCCACCAGCTGGGGGGCAAGGGGCTGTTCGTCAAGGAGATCGAGGAGGCGCTCCTGCGCGGGGAGATCGACCTGGCGGTCCACAGCGCCAAGGACCTCCCCAGCGAGCTGCCGCCCGGGCTGGAACTGGTGGCGGTGCCGGCCCGTGCCGACCCCCGGGACGCGGTGGTGTCCCGCTCCGGCGCGGGGCTGCTCTCCCTTCCCCCCGGGGCGCGCGTGGGCACCTCGAGCCTCCGTCGGCTTGCCCAGATCCGGTACCTGCGCCCGGACCTGGCGGTGGAGCAGCTCAGGGGCAACGTGGACACGCGCCTCCGGCGCGTGGAGGAGGGGCGCTGCGACGCCGTGGTGGTGGCCGCGGCGGGCCTGGCCAGGCTCGGGCTCCTGGAGCGGGCCGGCGAACTGCTCGACCCCGTCGCCTTCGTGCCCGCGGCCGGGCAGGGGGCGCTGGCCCTGGAGGCCCGGGCCGACGACGGGCGCGCCCGGGCCCTGGCCGCGGCGCTGCACGATCCGGAGGCGGCGCTGGCGCTCCGCGCGGAGCGCGCCTTCCTGGCGCGGCTGGGGGCCGGTTGCCAGGTGCCGGCGGGGGCCTACGCCCGTCGGGAGGGCGAGCGACTGGTGATCGAGGGGATGCTGGCCAGCCCCGACGGAGCCCTTTTCCTGCGCGACCGCGAGGTGGCGCCCGCGGGCGACCCCGAGGCGGCCGCGGCGGCCGGGGCGCTGCTGGCCGGACGCCTGCTGGCCCGGGGGGGCGGGTGGCTGTGACGGCCCGCGGCCTGGAGGGGCGGCGCGTCCTGGTCACCCGGGCGCGCGAGCAGGCGTCAGCCCTGAGCCGCGAGATCCGCGCCTTGGGGGGCGAGGCGGTGGAGGTGCCCCTGATCCGCTTCCTGCCGGCGGGGGAGGGCGACCTGGACGCCGCCCTGGCGGCCCTGCACCGCTACCGGTGGGTCGTCTTCACCAGCGCCAACGGGGTGGAGTTCTTCTTCCGGCGGCTCGGGCAGCTGGGCCTGGACGCGCGGGCCCTCGCCCGGGTGGCCGTCGCCTGCGTCGGCCAGGCGACGGCGGCGGCGCTGGAGGCCCGGGGCAGGCAGGCCGACCTGGTGCCCGCAGAGTTCCGCGGCGCCGCCCTGGTAGAGCCGCTGGCCTCCCGCTGCCTGCCCGGCGAGCGGGTGCTCCTGGTGCGGGGCGACCTGGCCTCCCCCGACCTCCCGCGCGGCCTCGCGGAGCGGGGCATCCCGGTGGACGAACTGGTCGTCTACCGCACCGTCCCGGAGGAGGAGGGGGGCCTGGAGATCCGCCGGTTGCTGGCGTCCCGGGCGTTGGACGCCGTCACCTTCGCCAGCCCCTCGGCGGTGGAGCAGTTCCTGGCGGCGGTGGGGGAGGACGCGGTCGACCTGCTGGGGGGAACGGCGGTGGCCTGCATCGGGCCGGTGACCGCCGAGGCGGCGCGGGCCCGGGGCCTCCCGGTGCACGTCGTGCCCGAGCGCTCGACGGTGGGCGACCTGGCGCGGGCGCTGGCGGACTGGTTCAGCGGGCGGGGGGCTT
>JBBIPI010000095.1:0-6073 GCA_037442985.1 Clostridiales bacterium | reverse complement strand
CCGCCCGGCTCAGGAACTCCACCCGCCCTCACCCCCCAGGGCGCGGGCGTACACGCCCGCCAGCTCCGCCGCCCCCAGGCCGGCGCACTCGCCCTCCGCCACCACCCGCCCCCGGTCGAGGACGGCGAAACGGTCGGCGAGCCCGGCGGCCTGGTCGAAGTCGTGGGTGACCAGGAGGCACGCCCCGCCGCCGGCGCGGAACCGGCGCAGGGCGCCGGCCAGCATCTCCCGGCCGCCCCGGTCCAGCCCGGTGAACGGCTCGTCCAGGAGCAGGACGCGCGGCTGATGGAGGAGGGCCCTCCCGATGGCCAGGCGCTGCAGCATCCCCCGGGAGAAGGTGCTCACCGGCTCCCCCGCCTCCAGTTCCAGCCCCACCAGGGCCAGCACCTCGTCCACCCGCCGCTCCAGCCCCGGGACGCCGTAGAGGCGGCCGTAAAAGCGCAGGTTCTCCCGCGCCGTCAGGTGATCGTAGAGGAAGGTGCCGTGGGCGACGAGGCCCAGCGCGGCCCGGAAGGCCTCGGCCACCTCGGCCACCGGCCGCCCCTCCCAGAACACGCCGCCCGCCGTGGGGCGCACCAGCGTGGCCAGGATCTTCACCAGGGTGCTCTTGCCGGCCCCGTTGGGCCCCAGCAGGGCGGTCACCGTCCCCGGCGCCAGGGCCAGGGAGACGCCGGCCAGCACCTCCCGGAACCCGATGCGCTTGGAGACGCCCCGGGCCTCGAGCACCCGCGCCGTCACGCCTTCGCCCCCGTGGCCGCCCGGCGGCTCAGCTCCTCGCGCAGGGCCCGGTACTCCTCCTCGCCGATCTTGCCCATGCGGTAGTCGTACTCCAGCTCGCGCAGCTCCGCCAGCACCCGCCGTTCCCGCTCCGTGCCCGCGGGGCCCGGCCGGGGCCAGAGGGCGAAGAGGGTGCCCAGGACGACGATGAGGGCGCCCGCCCACAGCCACGGGACGAGCGGGTTCCAGAACACCTCGAAGGAGGCCACCCTGCCACCCTCGCCGAAGCCGGCCATCACCACGTAGACGTCGCCCGCGACCGTGGACAGCACGCCCGCCTCGGTCATCGTCTGGTTCTCCCATCCGGGATAGACCCGCAGGGCCGGGTGGACGACCCCCAGGAGGCGCCCGCCGCGCCGCACCACCAGCGGCGCCGTGTAGCTCAGCACCTCGTTCTCCACCAGGCCGGCCTGGACGCCGAGGAACTCGAAGGTGTAGTCGCCGAGGGCGAAGGCGTCGCCCGCCCGCGCGCCCACCTTGGCCGTCTGCTGGTAGTAGTGGAAACCGACCACGGCGATGCCCATCAGGGCGATCCCCACGTGCACCAGGTACCCGCCCCACCGCCGGGGGTTGCGGTTGACCAGCTTCCAGAAGCCGGGCAGGACGGCCTCCCCCGTGGCCCGGGCGCGGGCGCGGGCTGCGGCGGCGAACTCGTCGAGCACGGTGAGGATGACGAACGCCCCCGCGCCCATCCCCGCCAGGGCCCCGGCCTTGCGCACCCCGAGGACCGCCAGCAGGGCGACCGTCGCCGCCGTCGCGCCCAGGGGCCAGGCCAGGAGGCGGCGGGAGTGGCTCCAGGAGGCGCGGCGCCAGGCCAGGAGGGGGCAGACGGCCATGAGCAGGAGCAGGGCGGCGAAGAGCGGCCCTGCCAGCTTGTTGTAGTAAGGCGGGCCGATGGTCAGCTCGCTGTCGCGCAGGCGGGCCAGGAGGGGAAACACGGTCCCGAGGAAGACCGTCAGCCCCAGGCCCACGAGGATGAGGTTATTGACCAGGAAGCTGCCTTCCTTGGAGAAGGCCGCGAGAACGCCCCGGTCGACCAGGAGGTCGTAGCGGGCGGAGATCAGGTACAGGCAGCCGGCCAGCAGGAGGCCCAGGAAGACCAGGAACCACGGCCCCACGTCCGACTCGGCGAAGGCGTGCACCGACTGGAGGATGCCGCTGCGCACGATGAAGGTGCCCAGGATGGTGAGCAGGAAGGCGGCCATGATGAGCGCCACGTTCCAGAGCTTCAGCAGCCCGCGCCGCTCCTCCACCATCGCCGAGTGGAAGAAAGCGGTGGAGATCAGCCACGGCATGAGGGAGGCGTTCTCCACCGGGTCCCAGGCCCAGAAGCCGCCCCAGCCCAGCTCCCGGTACGCCCACCAGCCCCCCAGGACGATCCCGATGGTCAGGAACAGCCAGGCGGCCATGGTCCAGAAGCGGGTCACGCGCAGCCAGTCCGAGCCGGGCCGGCCGAGGACGAGGGCCGCCACGGCGAAGGAGAAGGGCACGGACAGGCCCACGTAGCCGAGGAAGAGGAATATGGGGTGGCCGAGCATGGCCGGGTCGCGGAGCAGGGGCATGAGGCCGCGGCCGTCGGGCGGCTCGGCGCCGGGCGGGAAGGTGGCGAAGGGGTCGGCCACGAAGGTCGTCATCAACGCGAAGAAGGCCCCCACCAGCGCCTGGACGGCCAGCGCCCAGGGCATCAGCTCGGGAGCGGCCCGCCGCGCCCAGCGCGCCGTCGCCACCATGTAACCGCCGAGGATCAGCAGCCAGAGGAGGAACGACCCCTCCTGGCCGGACCAGAAGGCGCCGATCTTGTACAGCAGCGGCTGGTTGAGGCGGCTGGTGGCGGCCACATACTGTAGGGAGAAGTTATTGCCCAGGAGGGCGGCCCAGAGGGTCAGGGAGGCGAGGACCACCAGGGCGAAGAAGGCGTACACCGCCTTGACGCCGGCGGCGATCAGGGTCGGCGAGCGCCGGACGGCGCCCCAGGCGAGGAGGATGCCGCTCAGGAGCACGGCCGCGGAGGCCAGGACCAGGCTGGCGTGACCCAGGGCCGACAGGGGCCGTCACCGCCCCTGCCCTGCGCCGGCCTGAGCGACGGAGGTGTAGCGCGAGGGGCACTTGACGATGAGCTTCTTCGCCTGGAAGACGCCGTCGCTCCCCGCGCGGCCCTCCGCCACCACGTCCAGCCCGTCGCTCAGGACGTCGGGCTTGGCACCGTGGTAGAAGACGGGGATGCTGGCGCCCCTCTTCTCGATCTCGAAGCTGAGGCTCAAGGCCAGGGGATCGTAGCGGATGGACCCGGGGACGACCTGGCCCTCGACCTGCACGAAGCTGTCGCCGAGCTGGTCCCGCTGGGCCAGGTACTGGTCCACGGTGTAGAAGCGGATGGCGTTGCCCTGCAGGTTGGCCGCGAAGAGGGCGAGGGCTCCGACGAGCGCCGCGATGACCACCGCCGCTTTGAATGCCTTGGCACGCCGGCGCACGCGCACACCACCGCCCCCCGCCGCTTGCCCGCGGCTCACGCTATTATAATTCGTAATTTACGTTAGGGACAAGGAGCGCCTCAGCGCCCGCGCACGGCGGCCGAGGCGTCAAGCAGCGGGTAAGGGCAGGTCCGCAGCCTGCGCGCGGTGCCCACCAGGCGGCGCCGGAGCGTGCCGGCGTCCAGCGCCGGCTGCGCCGCCAGCGCCAGGGCCGCCCCGCCGGTGACGTGCGGCGCCGCCATGGAGGTGCCGCTCAGGGAGCGGTACGCGCCGCCCGGCCACGTCGAGGGGATGTCGACGCCGGGGGCCGCCAGCGCCACCTGCGGCCCCCGGCTGGAGAACCCGGCCAGGCGTCCGCCGCGGTCCACGGCGGCCACCGCCACCACCTCCGGATAGCGGGCCGGGTAGTTGACGGTGTCGCCGTCGGGGCCCTCGTTGCCGGCGGCGCACACGAGCAGGATGCCGGCGGCAGCCGCCCGCCGGATCGCCTCCCGGAACGTCTCGTTGTCGGAGCGGGTCCCCAGGCTCAGGTTGGCGATCTGCACCCGCTGCCGCACGCACCAGTCGAGCCCGTGGACCAGGTCCGAGAGGAAGCCCGCGCCCCAGCGGTCGAGCACCTTGACCGCGTAAAGCCTCGCCCTCGGCGCCACCCCGACCACCCCCTGGGAGTCGTCGGTCGCCCCTATGATCCCGGCCACGTGGGTGCCGTGGCCGTTGTCGTCGGCCGGCTCCCTGCCCGGGGAGAGGGCGTTGTACCCGCCGGCCAGGTTGGCGCGCAGGTCCGGGTGCCGCTGGTCGACCCCCGTGTCCAGGACGGCGACCCGCACCCCTTCCCCCCGGCTCACCTCCCACGCCTCGGGCGCCCCAACGTAGGCTACGCCCCAGGGGGCCTCCTGAGCGGGGGGCGCCGGCCGGCGGCAGGGCCATGCGGGCCGGAGCCGCGCCGGCCAGCGGCACGGCCAGCGCTCCACCAGGCTCAGGGGCAGGTCGTCGTCGACCCTCACCACCTCCGGCAGCCGGGCCGACAGGTGCAGGTCGGCCCCCTCCGGGAAGTCCACCACCAGGCCGTTGACCAGCGGCAGGCGGCGGACCGGATTGCCCCCGAGGAGGCAGACGCGCGACTCCTCCAGGCAGCACCCCTGGCGCAGGATGACGATCTTGCGGACGGTCCGAGGCCGACGGCGCATGACGGCACCCGCCGGCAGGCGCTCGTCTCCGACGCTGGTGGGACGCCTTGTCCGGCTGGGTCATCATACGCGCGGGCCAGCCAAGAGGTGTGCTCTCAGGCGCGGGGCTGCCGGTACCAGCGGGCGAGCACCTGGCCCGCCGGCTTGCCGCGGGGGGTGAACCCGGGGTTCCGGCGGCCGCCCGGCCAGTCGGCCACGCTGGGGTTGTCCCACCAGTACCAGAAGAGGCCGGCCAGCCACGGCTCCCGGTAGACGGTGCGGAAGGTGGCCTCGTAGGCGTCCCGCTGGGCGTCCAGGTCCAAGGGGGCGAAGGCGCTGGGGGCGTTGGGACGCGCCGCCGCCCCGACCCGGCTGGGATAGCCGATCTCGGTGAAGACGACCTTCTTCCCGGCCAGGCCGGCGCGCTGACGCCAGCGGGCGATCTCGCCGGCCCGGCGGCGCCAGCCCTCCTCCAGTTCGGCCAGGTCGGGGCGCTCCTCGTCCGTCAGGGGGAAGAAGGCGTTGATGCCGACGAAGTCCAAGGCGTCCCAGAAGGGTATCTTCTGGTACTGATACCAGTCGGCACCGTAGAGGACCGGCCCCCGGAAGCGTCCGCGCGCCGCCGCGATCACCCGGCGCCAGTCGTCGGGGCGGCCGGCGTCACTCGAGGAGTAGCCGCTGCCGACCTGGAAGGCCTCCACGCCCTCCGCGGCGGCCAGGCCGGCGTAGTGCTCGATCATGCGCCGGTAGGAGGAGAACCAGGTGTCCCAGTCCGACGGGTGGAAGGCGCCCCGCCACGAGCCGTCCTCGGCCTCCACCACCGGCCGCAGGAGCACGCGCAGGCCGAGGCGGTGCGCCAGCCGGATCACGTGGCGCAGCGAGTCGTCCGTGGGGGTGAAGCCTGACAGGGGACGGACCTCCGTGGCGTCGTACGACTCTTGGAACCACACCGGCGTCACCGCCACCCAGTTGGCGCCCGTCTGGGCCAGTTCCCCGAGCACCCGGTCCGAGAGGCGCGAGGCGAAGACGTCGGCCGCCAAGCCCACGTAGATCATCCCTTTCATGAACGCTCCCGGGGAAGGCGCCAGGGGTTTGCGGGCGGGAACGGCCCGCAGCGTGAGGATGCCCGTCGTCGCGACGGCCAGGGCGAGGGCGGCGAGGAGGACGGGACGCAGGCGCACGCGTGCATCAGCTCCGGGCTGGAGGCAGTCCGTTCACCTCCTTATCTTCCCCTCGTTCCAGGGCGGCGAAACCGGCGGCGAGCGCCAGCAGGAGGGCGGCGGCGAACCAGAACGGCCCGCGCAGTCCCAGGGCGGAGGCCGCCATCCCGCCCAGCACCGGCCCGGCCACGGCGCCGAGCATCCAGGCGCTCGAGGCCAGCCCGAAGGCGCTGCCGCGCCGCCCCGGCTCCACGGCCCGCGCCACCAGGACGCTGGACAGCACCGACGCGCCGCCCTGGAAGAAGCCGAAGCCGAAGCGGGCGGCGCCCAGTTGGGCCACGGACGTCGCCAGCCCCTGCAGGACGCTCGCCAGCCCGGCGCCGGCCAGGGCCAGGGCCAGCCACGGTCCGACCCGGCGGCGCGCCAGGGAGGCGAAGGCCGGCGTGCCGACCAGCGAGGCCAGGCCGGCGGCGGAGAACACGCTCCCGGCCCGGAAGGA
>JBBIPI010000094.1:0-6129 GCA_037442985.1 Clostridiales bacterium | reverse complement strand
TGCTCTGGCGCAGCATTCAGCATACGCCGGGTGCGGCCCCGGCGTGCCCCCCCGGCCCGACGATCTTCACGGAGTGGTGCATCGTCCCTTTCATGCCCTATGGCGCCGTCACTACGGCATGGGGGGACTTCCCGCTGGGGACGATCAGGGGGAGCCTCCCTCCGCCGCGCCGGCCATCGTCCTCACCAGGTCCACGCGGGTGACGATGCCCACCAGCCGGCCCTCCTCGTCCACCACCGGCAGGCGGTTGATGCGGCGCCGGACCATCTCCTCGCTCGCCCTCTGCAGCGTCCACTCCGGCCGGGCGGTGACGGCCGGGCGCGACATGAGGTCGGAAACCTTGACGGAGGCGATCTCCCGGAGCGTGCGCTCGACCTCCGCCAGCGACCCGAGCGGGAACACACCCCCGAGGACGTCCACGAAAAGCGGCACCCGGAGGGCGCGGAACCGCCGGACCAGGTCCCCCTCGCTGATGACCCCGACCACGCGCCCACCCTGCACTACGGGGAAACCGCTTACGCGGTGCCGCGCCATAAGGCGGGCGACATCCTGGAGGGAGTCGTCCGCGCCCACGACGACCACATCGCGGGTCATGATCTCCCCGACGCGGGGGCTCGCATCCTGCGTCACGGCCACATCGCCCCTTCCCGCGGTTTCATGACTCTCCCCATTCTAGCGCACTGCTGGTCGCCCGGGACTGCCGCTGCACGGGACCCCTTTACCTGGAAAGAGGCGCTGCCGGGGCGCGACCGGGGGGAGCGGCCCGACCGTCGCTCCTTTGGTACCCCCATGCGTCTATAGAAAGTTACAAAAATATCTTATGTGTTTACGGTGATTTGCTTGGGATGTAAGAGTGGTATCCATCAAATAAACAACCATATTGCTGCTAAGAGCGGTGACATTTAATATAATGTTCAATAGATACTCATAGGGGTATAGGCAGGGAATTGGCGCGGCCGCTCGGGGGTGCCGGGGCCAAGATCCTGCGACGCGTGTCGCCCGTCCGACGCCAGGCCCGCCAGCGACAACTGAACCCGTATACGCACGGCTCGGGTCCTCACCGGGTTCACAATCCCTGTCCGGGGGACTGGGATTGGAGCACTGAGCAAGGGGGGTGGACGAGTGCTGAGGGGCCGGTACGCCTGAACGATCGTCGGTAGGCACTGCGGAAGACATCCATCTGATGGGGGGACAGGGAGTGATGGGAAGCTTCTCTTGGCTACGGGCGGTGCCCGTGGCGCTGGTCGTCCTGGTGGCCGGGTGCGGGGCCAAGGGGTCCCCGCAGGCCGCGACGAGCGAGCCCCAAACGCCGACACCGTCCGGACAGGCGGTGACGTACGAGGGTACGTTGTACGTGGCCGGCATGGGCGGGCACTTCGCCGAGGCGAAGGTAAGGATCGATCCCTCAAAGCAAGAACCCATCGAAGTCATCAGCCTGGACCGGATCAAGCTGCACCAGGACAAGGACACGATGATCAAGAAGTACCCGAACATGGAGGCCACCATCGACCCGCAGACCAACACCCTGTTCTGGGCCGCAGCCGTGGAGGATAACGGCAAGGTGCACGTCGGCAAGGTCGACCTTTCCACCGGCCGGGTGGTCGCCGACGTCACCGTCGACAAGGACGCGTCCTTCCAGAAGGGGCCGATGTACTGCGCCGCCACCCAGACCGCCGGCGAGTACCTGCCCGTCTTCATGGGCTATCCGGGCTACATCGACATCTTCGACAAGGAGACGATGGCTCACAAGCGGCGCGTCTACCTCGACCACCCGGAGATCACGAAGGATTACACTTGGGCCCACGCCATGGCCTCGCCCGACGGGAAGCACGTCTACCTCTGGATGGGCGAGTCGGCCCCGGGCAAGGCGGGCGACTTCCCCCGGGACAACCCCAACACCCTGATCTTCAAACTGGACACCGCCGCCCTGCTGAACGGGGAGATCAAGATCCTCCAGAAGGCGGTCGTCACCGGGGACGCCAAGAACACGGCCGCCTTCAGGGGCCGCTTCACCCCCGACGGCAAGTACCTGTTCGTCGCCGCCCGGGACAGGGCCTTCCTCCTGGACGCCGAGACGCTCAAGGAAGTGGACGTGGAGATGGTCCCCCAGGGCTGGGAGGCCCACGACGTGAAGCCGACGCCTGACGGCAGGTACGCCCTGGTCACGCTGCGGGTGCCCGTGGACGTCCAGGTCAACGGCAAGACCGAGCAGGGCCTGGACGGCATGGTGCAGCTCTACGACCTGGACAAGAAGCAGCTCGTCGGCAAGCCGGTCTCCACGTGCATGAGCTGCCACCAGAGGGAACAGGCCGGCGTCGTGAAGGCGGCCCTGTGCGGCATCGACGCGGTTTGGAAGCAGTGACCGTCGCGCCAAGGGGGGGATAGCCCGTCTATCCCCCCCCCCCTTGGCCGGCTGCGCGGCGGCCTGGTGCCGTTCCATGGGCAGGGGGGTGTTACAACCATGACGGCGTTCCGCTTGGGCCACGTCGCCGTCAGGAACCTGACCCGGCGACCGTTCCGCACCGGGGTCCTTCTGTTCTCCACCGCCCTGCTGACCTGCGCGGTGCTCTTCGTCCTCTCCTTTGGCAAGCGCCTGGACACCAAGATCACCAACGTCTACGACCGCCTGGGCGGGGACCTGATCATCGTGCCCGCCGGCGCCCGGGGCGCCGCCGAGGAGTTCCTTTTGGAGAACCGGCTCAAGACGTTCTACATGGACGCCCGGGTCCTGGAGAAGGTGAAGTCATACCCGGAGGTGGCCAGGCTCACCCACCAGACCTACCTGACCACCATACCCGGCGCCTGCTGCGGGGTGTTCGACGCCCAGGTCATCGCCTTCGAGCCGCGGACCGACTTCATCGTGAAACCCTGGCTCGAACGGGTGATCCGGCGCGACCTGGGGCGCGGGGAGGTGATCCTGGGCTCCGCGGTGCAGGAGTTCCTGGACGAGCTGCGCGTGGAGGAGGCCTTCCTGTTCGGCAAGTCGTTTCAAATCGCCGGCGTCCTCGAGAAGAGCGGCACCTCCCTGGACCAGGCCATTTTCATCCGGGAGGATGACCTCTACGACCTGGTCCGGGAGGACCGGGTGCCGGGCGACGTCCGCGAGAACCGGGTGTCCATCGCCTTCGTCCAACTGAAGAGGGGTTACGACGCCGAGGAGGTGAGCCGCCGGATGGAGGCCGAGCTCCTCGAGGTGGACGTGATCCCGCGGGGGAGGCTGGGCGGGGTCGTCTACGCCGCCCTGGTGGACGTCCGCCGCATCCTGCTCTTCCTGGTCGTGGTCGCCGCCACCCTCTCCGTCCTCCTCTCCTGGGCCGTTTTCGCCGTCATCGCCGGGGAGCGGAAGCGGGAGACGGGCGTCCTGCGCGCCCTGGGCGCCACGGCGCGCGAGGCGCTCCAGCTCTTCCTGCTGGAAGCCGGCCTGACGGGGATCTTGGGCAGTTTGATCGGGATGCTGGTGGGCGCCTACCTCCACGTCGCCCTGCCGAGGCGCTTCGCCCTCCTCGCCGACTCCCCACCCCTGGGCGTGCCGGCCACCCTTCTGGTCGTCGCGGCCAGCTTCGCCGCGGGGGTGGCGACCTGCCTTCTGGGGGCGCTGCTGCCCGCCAGGGCCATCGTCAAAGGCGAACCCCTCGCCTCCCTGAGGGATGCGTAGTCGCCGATGATCCGGGCCCGCGACCTCTACAAGATCTATAGGGCCGACGGCACCGAGGTCCGCGCCCTCGACGGCGTCTCCCTTGAGATTCGCAGGGGCGAGTTCGTGGCCATCGTGGGCCGCTCGGGCGCCGGGAAGACGACGCTCCTGAGCCTCCTGGGCGGGCTCACCAGGCCCACCGCGGGCGAGATCCACCTGGACGGAGTGCCGCTCCAGGGGCTGAGCGACGGGGAACTCTCCCGGCTGCGCGCCGAGAAGATCGGGTTCGTGTTCCAGTCTGCCGGCCTCCTCCCCACCCTGACCGCCTTGGAGAACGTCCTGCTCCCCGGCATCTTCGCTCCCCGCCAAAGCGCCGACCCCCGGCGGAAGGCGCAGCGCCTCCTCGACCTCGTGGGGCTGAGGGCCAAGGCGGACCGCCTGCCCTCCCAGCTCTCGGGCGGCGAGCAGCGGCGCGTGGCCCTCGCCAGGGCGCTGATGAACGACCCCGTCCTCATCCTCGCGGACGAGCCGACGGGCGACCTGGACGAGCAGACCGAGGGCGAGGTGCTGGAGCTGCTCGGCGGGCTGAACGCCGAGCGGGGCATCACCCTCGTAATCGTGACCCACAGCCCGGCCGTGGCAGGGCGCGCCTGCAGGGTGCTCACCATGGCCGGCGGTCGGATCGTGAAGGACGAGCCCGGCGCCGGCGCCTAGCGCAGGCCGTCGGCGGCGGCTTGCAGCGCCGCCCGGTCGCGGATCACCAGGGACCCCTCGGCGCTCTCCACCAGCCCCTCGCGGCGAAAGGCGCCCAGGGTGCGGCTGATGCTCTCCCGGGCCGTGCCCGTCAGGCTGGCCAGCTCCTGGTGCGTCAGGCGCAGGTCGAGCTGCAGCCCACCCGCGCCGGGGCGGCCGTGCCGGTCGGCGAGGTGGAGGAGGGCCCGCGCCACGCGCACGCGCAGGTCGCGTTCCGCCAGCTCCCGCACCCGCTGCTGGAGATCTTCCAGTCGTTGGGCCATCTTGAGCAGCATCGCCAGGGCCAGGTCGCCGTTCCGCCGCAGCAGGTCCGCCAGGGCCGCCAGGTCCACCAGGAGGAGCGCGCAGTCCTCCAGCGCCGTCGTCGTGGCGGGATAGGCGCCGCCCGCCAGGCAACCCAGGTGGGGGAAGAAGTCGCCCGGCCCGAGGATGGTGAGGGTCTGCTCCCGGCCGTCGGCCGTCATCATCGCCACCTTGACCCGGCCGGAGACCAGGAAGTGGATGGCCGCCACCTCCTCGCCCTCGCGGAAGATGACGCTCCCGCGCGGCGCAGTGCGGCTGCGCACCGCCGGGGCCAGCCTGGTCAGCTCCTCCTCGGCCAGGGGCGCGAACAGCGGCAGCCGCCGCAGGGCCCGGGTCCACTGGTGCTGCTCTGCGCGCCTCTCCACCTGACGTTCCTCTCCCGGCTGTGATCCGCCTCACGCTACCCGGGGCAAGGCCAGTTTATCATCTTGGCGGGTGGTGGTGGCCATGGTGTCCCCCTCGGATGCGCTCCAGGCGCTCAGGCAGGACCACGAGGCGGTGCGGCAGGCGCTTGCCGACCTGGAGCGCTGGCTGGCCCGGTCCCCGGAGGAGGCGGGCGGAGAGGACCTGGACGCGGCGGTCCGCTTCCTGGCCGAAGACCTGGAACCGCACCTGGCGCGGGAGGAAACGGCCCTCTTCCCCGTCCTCGAGCGCCACATCGGCCGCGAGGGCGGCCCCGTCCAGGTGATGCTCCTCGAACACGAAGACCTGCGGCGGCTGTGGCCGGCCTTCCGCGGCGCGGTGGCCGAAGGCCGCTGGCCCGAGGCGGCGCGCCTGGGCAGGGCTCTGGCGGAACTCCTCGCCGCGCATGTGCACAAGGAGGACATGGTGCTCTTCCCCCTGGCGGAGCACCTGCTGGCGCCCGAGGAGCTAGAGGAGGTGCGCCGGACGCTGGCAGGCGGCTAAGCGCCCCGCTGGAGCCGCAGGGCGACGAACCACAGCGCCAGGGCGGCGGCGGTGTAGGCGGTCTCGCGCCAGCCCAGCCGCTTGAAGTCGGTCTCCCGCTTGCCCAGAAGGCCGCCGGCCAGGCCGCGCAGTACGGCCGGGAGGAGGGCCAGCCAGCCCAGGGGCGGCAGGAGCCCGACCCGGGCGGCGGCCAGGGCGGCGGCCAGGGCTAGCACCTGGTAGGCGGCGTTGTCGGCCGACGCCCCCAGCCGCGCCGCCATCACGCCCGCCGGCTGCCCCGGGGTCGCCGACGGCGGCGGCTGGCGCACCCAGCGCGCCTTCATCCGGATGTAGAAGACGCCCGAAAGGAAGTGGAGGGCCAGCAGCAGCCCCAGGCCGGGAGCCGGAGGAGCCAGGGTCCCGCCGAAGGCGTAGAAGGCGCCCGGGCCGACGAGGGCCAAGCCTACCGCCCCGGCCGCCTCGCTGGCCAGGGTGGGACGCGGCGAGCGGGCCGCGCGGGCCACGTCGACGGCCAGGAGCGCCGCGGCCGCCAG
>JBBIPI010000093.1:0-6174 GCA_037442985.1 Clostridiales bacterium | reverse complement strand
GATCGCCAACGTGATCGGCCGCGCCCCGGACGACGGGACCAACGGCGCCTCGGGGCCGGAGGTCGCGCGCATCAAGGACGGGGAGATCGTGATCGACCCTTATACCGGCGCCAGCTGTCTGGAGAGGGTATGGTGACCGGGCGAGGAGGAGTGCGCTTTGGGTAAGAGCTATGTGATCACCTCGGGGAAGGGCGGGGTAGGGAAGACCACGACCACGGCCAACCTGGGGGCCGGGCTGGCCATGCGCGGCCAGTCCGTGGTGCTCGTGGACGCCGACATCGGTCTCAGGAACCTGGACGTGGTGCTCGGCCTCGAGAACCGCATCGTCTACGACCTGGTGGACGTGGTCCACGGCCACTGCCGCCTCAGACAGGCCCTGATCAAGGACAAGCGCTTCGACAACCTGTACCTGCTCCCGGCCGCCCAGACGAAGGACAAGACGGCCGTGAACCCGGAGCAGATGCGCGCCCTGGTGCAGGAGCTCAAGAACGAGTTCGACATGGTGCTGGTGGACTGCCCGGCCGGGATCGAGCAGGGGTTCAGGAACGCCATCGCCGGAGCCGACGAGGCCATCATCGTCACCACGCCCGAGGTGAGCGCGGTGCGCGACGCCGACCGCATCGTGGGTCTGCTGGAAGCCGAGGGGCTGTCCTCGCCCAGGCTCATCCTCAACCGCATCCGGCCGGGCATGGTCAAGCGCGGCGACATGATGGACATCGACGACGTGCTAGAGATTCTGGCCATCCGCCTGCTGGGCGTCATCCCCGAGGATGAGGCCATCGTCGTGTCCACCAACCGGGGCGAGCCGGCGGTCATGTCCCCCGGTTCCAGGGCCGGCGAGGCCTACCGCAACATCACCCGCCGCCTCCTGGGCGAGGACGTGCCGTTCATGGCCCTGGACGGCGCGGATGAGGGCCTGTTCCAGCGGCTCAAGCGGCTCCTCATGGGCGACCGGTGAGGCGGGGAGGGGGGAGGGCTGATGGACTTCATCTCGCGGCTGTTCGGGCGGGAGGCGAGCAAGGACGTGGCCAAGGAGAGGCTGCGGCTGGTGCTGGTGCACGACCGCGCCAGCGTCTCCCCGCACATCATGGCGTCCATCCGGGAGGAGATCATTCAGGTCATAAACCGCTACCTGGAGATCGACGAGGCGAACGTGGAGATGGGCCTCACCCACGACGAGCGCATGGTGGCGCTCACGGCCAACATCCCGGTGCGGCGGGTCAAGCGCGCGCTGGAAGCGTGAGCCGCCTCCTCCTCCAGGTGGCCGCGGCAGGTGCGCGGCGGGGCCGGTATAATCGCCCTTGAACCGTCGGCGAGCGAGGCGATCCTGCCGTGGAGAGGCGCCTGCTGAAGGGCCTGGACTGGCGGCTGCTGGGGGTTGTGCTGGTGCTGGGCCTGCTCGGGCTGCTGGCCGTCGCCAGCGCCACGCAGTTCCAGCGCGAGCGCCCCGAGACTTGGGGTTTCGTCCTGCGGCAAGCCGCGTGGCTCGCCCTCGGGGTGGGGGTCATGGCCGCGAGCCTGGCCTTCGACTACCACCTCCTGGCTCGCTGGACCCGGCCGCTGTACGCGCTGAACCTGCTCCTGCTCCTGGCGGTGCGCCTGTTCGGGCGGGAGGCGCTGGGGGCGCGGCGGTGGCTCCAGGTGGGGCCCCTGGACCTGCAGCCCTCCGAGCTGGCCAAGATCCTGCTCATCGTCACCCTGGCCGCCCACCTGGCGGCCAGGGAGGGGAAGATGGAGCGCTGGCGGGACCTCCTCCTGTCCCTCCTCCATGTCCTGCCGCCCGTGCTCCTCGTCCTGAGCCAGCCCGACCTGGGCACCTCCCTGGTCTTCGTGGCCATCCTGGCCGGCATGCTCTACGTTGCCGGCGTCCCCGGCCGGCGGCTGGCAGGGATCGGCCTGGCCGGCCTGGGGGCGGCGGTGGCCGCCGTCGTCGCCCACTTCAGGTGGGGCCTCTGGCTGCCCCTGCGCGACTACCAGCTCAAGCGGCTGATCGTCTTCGTCGACCCGGAGAGCGACCCCCTCGGCGCCGGCTACCACATCCTGCAGTCCAAGATCGCCATCGGGTCGGGCCGGCTGACCGGCCAGGGGTTCTTCACCGGCACCCAGAACCGGCTCAGCTACCTCCCCGAGCAGCACACCGACTTCATCTTCGCCGTCATCGGGGAGGAGTGGGGCTTCCTGGGTGGGGCGCTGGTCATCCTCCTCTTCCTGCTCCTCCTGGAGCGCGGCCTCCGCACCCTGGCCCTGGCTCGCGACCTCTTCGGCGCCCTGCTGGCGGCAGGCGCCGTGTCCATGATCGCCTTCCAGGTGCTGGTCAACGTGGGGATGACCATGGGGGTCATGCCCGTGACGGGCATACCCCTTCCCTTCGTCAGTTACGGGGGCAGCTCGATGATCACCAACTCCCTCGCCGTGGGGCTCCTGCTCAACGTCCACCTGCGCCGGCGCAAGATCCTTTTCTAGGAGCGGCCGGGCGGGCATAGGATCTGCCCGGGGGTGTCGGAGCTGCGGGCGCGGTTCGCCTTGGGCGCCGCGCTGCTGGCCCTCTGGCTGGCCGGGCCGCTGGCGCGGGAGCTTCCCCGGGGGGCCGAGCGGCCTCGCTTCACGCCGCCCGTCCCCGGCGGCGGCGTGTCCTCCGGTTACGGCTGGCGGGTCCGGGAGGACGGGCGCGTCGGCTTCCACGCCGGGGTGGACGTGGAAGCCCCCGAGGGCGCCCCGGTGCTGGCCGCCGCCCCCGGCGTGGTGCGCCGGGTGGGCGACGACCCGGAGGGTTACGGCCGCTACGTCCTGGTCCAGCACGCGGGAGGCTGGGAGACCCTTTACGCCCACAACGCCGAGGTGGCGGTGCGCGAGGGCCAGGAGGTGCGGCGCGGCCAGGTGATCGCCCGGGTGGGCCGCACCGGCAACGCCACCTCTCCCCACCTGCACCTGGAGATCCGCGTGCGGGGACGCCCCCGCGACCCCCTGCCCCTGCTCGGCCTCGGCGGCGTCCGTTAGGGTGGGTCGGCATGCTCCTCGGGCGCGTCGCGGGGGTGCGGGTCCGGGTCCATCCCCTCTTCCTCGCCATCCTGGCAGCCGCGGCGCTGGGCGGCCAGGGCCGCGCGGCGCTGCTGCTGGTCACGCTGCTGCTGACGCACGAGCTGGCGCACCTCCTGGTGGCGCGCGCCTACGGCCTGGACGTCCCGGAGGTGGAGTTCCTGCCCTTCGGCGGGGTGGCGCGCATCGAGGGCCTGCGCGAGGCGGAGCCGGGCGTGGAGGCGGCGGTGGCCCTGGCCGGCCCCCTCAACAATTTCCTCCTCCTCGGTCTAGGGATGCTCCTGGCGCGCGCCGGTCTGGCCGGCGGGGAACTGGAACGCCTGTTCCTGGACGGCAACCTGGCCCTGGCCCTCTTCAACCTCCTGCCCGCCCTGCCCCTCGACGGCGGCCGCTTCTGCCGCAGCTTCCTCGCCCCCAGGCTGGGGTACGGCCGGGCGACGCGCCTCCTGGCGCGCTCGGGCCAGGCGGTGGCCGGCGTCCTGGCCGCCGCCGGCGCCGTGGCCCTCTCCCGGGGCCTCTTCGTGCCCAACGCCTTCGCCCTCGCCCTCCTCCTGTACCCGGCGGCCCGCCGGGAAGCGGAGAGCGCCGGCTGGGAGCCCCTGCAGATGATGTGGCGCAAGGCGGGGCTGCTGCGGGAGCGGCGCGCGCTGCCGCTGCAGGAACTGGTCGTCCTGGCCGACGTGCCCGTGCGGGAGGTGGTCCGCCACCTGGCGGCGCACCGCTACCACCGCATCCGCGTGGTGGACCGCTCCCTGCGCCCCCTGGGCGAGCTGGAGGAGGCCGACCTGCTCTCCGCCCTGGCGGGGAGGGGCGCCGGGGTGACCGTGGCCGAGCTTTTGCGCCGGTGAGGCGCCCGCAGAAATTGGTACCCTGGCGGGTACCTTCTTATAATTAAGAAAAGCGCGCGGCGGGAAGGAGGGAAGGCGATGCGGGCTGCCGTCGAGGAGCTCCTGCCCCGCGTGAGCAAGCCGACACGCTACCTGGGCAACGAGTGGAACGCCGTGCACAAGGACCACGGCGCGGTCGCCGTCCGCGTCGCCCTGGCCTTGCCCGACGTGTACGAGGTCGGCATGTCCAGCCTGGGCCTGGCCATCCTCTATGAGGAGATCAACAGGCGGCCGGACGCCCTGGCGGAGCGCGTCTTCGCGCCGTGGGTGGACATGGAGGCGGCGCTCAGGTCCGCCGGCCTGCCCCTGTTCGCGCTGGAGTCGCACCGGCCGGTGCGCTCCTTCGACATCGTGGGGTTCAGCCTGCAGTACGAGCTGACGTACACCAACGTCCTCAACATGCTGGCCCTGGCCGGCATCCCGCTGTGGTCCGCCGACCGGCGGGAGGACGACCCCCTCGTCATCGCCGGCGGCCCCTGCGCCTTCAACGCCGAGCCCCTGGCACCCTTCCTCGACGCCCTGGTCCTCGGCGACGGCGAAGAGGCGATCCACGACCTGCTCGACGCCTTCATCGCCTGGGACCGCGCGGGCCGGCCCGGCGGGCGGGAGGGCCTGCTGCTGCGGTTGGCGGGCATAGAGGGGGTGTACGTGCCCTCCTTCTACGACGTGGCGTACCGGCCGGACGGGCGGGTGGCCGCCGTGCGCCCCAACCGGCCGGGCGTCCCCGAGCGCCCGCGTCGGCGCATCCTGGCCGACCTGGACCGGGCGCCGGCGCCCGTGGCGCCCGTCGTCCCCTGGGCCGAGCCGGTCTTCGACCGGATGATGGTCGAGGTCTTCCGCGGCTGCACCCGCGGTTGCCGCTTCTGCCACGCCGGGATGGTGTACCGGCCCGTCCGCGAGCGCTCCCCGGAGCGGGTGAAGGAGCTGGCCCGGGCCCTGGCGCGCCGGACAGGCCACCACGAGCTGTCCCTGGTCTCCCTGGCCACCAACGACTACGGGAGCGTGCGGGAGGTCCTGTGCGACCTGGCGTCGGAGCTGGGGAGGGAAGGGATCAGCGTCTCCCTGCCCTCCCTCAGGGTGGACGCCTACTCCGTCGAGCTGGCCCGGGAGGTGAGCCGGGTGCGCCGCTCGGGCCTCACCCTGGCCCCGGAGGCGGGCACCCAGCGGCTGCGCGACGTGATCAACAAGGGCGTGACCGAGGAGGACTACCGCGCCGCCCTCGAGGCGGCCTTCGCGGCCGGCTGGGACCAGGTGAAGCTCTACTTCATGATCGGGCTGCCGACGGAGACGGAGCAGGACCTGGACGGCATCGCGGCCATGGCCCACCTGGCCTTCGACCTCTACCGGCGTCACCGCCGGCCGGGGCGGCGGCCGCTCACCCTGACGCTGAGCGTCTCGCCCTTCGTCCCCAAGCCCCACACCCCCTTCCAGTGGGAGGGGCAGCTCCCGCCGGCGGAGCTGGAACGGCGCCTTGGCTACCTCCGCCGCCGGGCGCGCCGCCCGGGCCTGCGCCTGCACTGGCACGACCCGCGCTCCAGCTTCCTGGAGGCGGCGCTGGCCCGCGGCGACCGGCGCCTGTCCGGGGTGCTGGCGCGGGCCTGGCGGCGCGGCTGCCGCTTCGACAGCTGGGAGGAGCACTTCCGCTACGAGGAATGGCTCGCGGCCTTCCGCGAGGAGGGGCTGGACCCGGCCTGGTACGCGGGGCGCCGCCTGGACTACGACGAGGTGCTGCCCTGGGACCACATCGACACCGGGGTGCGCAAGGAGTTCCTGGTGGCCGACCACCAGGCGGCCTTGGAGGCGGCCGTGCGGGAGGACTGCCGCTGGGACCGCTGCGGGCTGTGCGGGGTCTGCCTCGACCGCAAGGGCGTGCGGCCGCGCCTGCACCCGGGCGACCGGGCGAAGCGCCCGGAGTCGCTGGTCGGGGCGCCGCGGTGAACGTGGTGCTGCGCCTGGCCAAGGGTCCGGAGGCGCGCTTCCTGTCCCACCTGGAGCTGTACCGGACGCTGGAGCGCGCCGCGCGGCGGGCCGGCCTGCCCCTGGCCCACTCGGGCGGGTTCAACCCCCGCCCGCGCCTGTCCATCTGCTCGGCGCTGGCGGTGGGGGCCACGAGCCAGGGGGAACTGGTGGAGATCGGGCTCCGGGAGGCGTTGCCCCCCGCGGAGGTGGCCGCGCGCCTGAACGCGGAATTGCCGGCCGGGCTGGCCGTGACGGGCGCGCGCGCGGTCCCGCCGGGCAGCCCGCCCCTGGC
>JBBIPI010000092.1:0-6187 GCA_037442985.1 Clostridiales bacterium | reverse complement strand
GATGCTCACTCGCCGGCGGGCGCGGATGCCGGGTCCCCGGCCCGCACGACGCGGCGGGCCACGACCTCGAGGGAGAGGACGTGGAGGGCGGTCAGGGACTCGACCACCTCGCGGACGCGGGCGCGCACCGCGTGCAGGGCGGGCACCAGCCGGGTCCCGTAGTGGAACACCAGGTCCATGCTGATGAGGACGCCCTCCTCCCGGCTCTCCACCACCACGCGGGTGCAGCCGGCCACGCCCGGCACGTCCCTGCTGGCCCGCTCGGCGATGGCGGCCACCACGGCGTCGGAGATGAAGAAGCGGCCGAGGGAGCTGTAGGTGGGCCGGACCACCGACTTCTCGACCACCACCTCGGGCGCGCGGCGGCCCCTCCCCGGGTAGAAGAGGCGCAGCGGGTGGACCAGGTAGCCGGAGAAACTGCGGCGCACCTCGAGCGTGGGCGCGGGGATGACGTGCTTCCCCTCGATGCGGCGGGTCAGGCGCGCCTGGCGGATCTCCTCCGGCGTGGCCACCTCGCCGACGTCGATCACCTTCTCCGGCCTGGGCAGGTCGAGGGCGTCGCAGATCCTGACCACCATGTCGAGCGACGTGCCCAGGACGAGGACGCGCTCCGGACGGCAGGCCTTGAGACCGGCCTTGACGCTGGCCGCGTGGTCGGGGTCCTGGAAGACGGCGCGGCGCACGGCGGCCAGGGACGTCTGCTCGCGCTTGGCCGACACCCCGGCGACGATCTTGCTGCCGCAGATCAGCAGGCCGTCGTCGATGATGCAGTCGGCGCCCACCCGCCGGGCCACCGCCGTAGCCCGGTGGCTCTTGCCGGTGCCCGCCGGCCCCACCAGGGCGTAGACCTCCACGCGGCCACCCCCTCGTCTCAGACGCGGCTTAGGGCGCGGCGGCAGGCCTCCACCGTGCGCTGGAGGTCCTCGTCGCTGTGGGCCAGGGACACGAACCAGGTCTCGAACTGGGAGGGCGGGACCAGCACCCCCTCGTCCAGCAGGGCGCGGAAGAAGGCCGCGTAGGCGGCGGTGTCCGAGCGCGCCGCCGCCTCCAGGTCGGCCACCTCGCCCTCCGTGAAGAACAGCGTGCACAGGGAGCCCAGGTGATTGACGGTATACGGTAGGCCCAGTTCCCCAAGGACGCGCCGCAGCCCCTCGGCCAGGAGGCGCCCCTTGCGCTCCAGCTCTTCGTAGACGCCCGGGCGGCGCAAGACCCGCAGGGTGGCCAGCCCGGCGGCGGTGGCCAGGGGGTTGCCGGAGAGGGTGCCGGCCTGGTAGACGGGGCCGCTGGGGGCGACCAGCTCCATCAGGTCGCGCCGGCCGCCGTAGGCGCCCACGGGCAGGCCGCCGCCGATCACCTTCCCCAGGCAGGTGAGGTCCGGGAGCACGCCGAAGGCCGCCTGGGCGCCGCCGTAGGCCACCCGGAAGCCGGTGATCACCTCGTCGAAGATCAGCAGGGCCCCCCACTGGCGCGTCAGGCGGCGCAGGCCCTCCAGGAAGCCGGGGCGGGGCGGGACCAGCCCCATGTTGCCGGCCACCGGCTCCACGATCACCGCCGCGATCTCCTCACCCCGGGCGCGGAACAGCTCCTCGGCCGCCCCCAGGTCGTTGTAGGGCAAGACCAGGGTGTCGGCGGCCGCGCCGCGCGTCACCCCGGGGCTGTCGGGCACCCCCAGGGTGAGCGCCCCCGATCCGGCCCGCACCAGCAGGGCGTCGGCGTGCCCGTGGTAGCAGCCGGCGAACTTGACGACCTTCTCCCGGCCGGTGGCCGCCCGCGCCAGGCGCAGAGCGCTCATGGTCGCCTCGGTGCCCGAGTTGACCAGGCGCACCATCTCGATGGAGGGGACCGCCTCCACGATCGCCCGCGCCAGCTCCTCCTCGGCGGCGGTGGGGAGGCCGTAGCTGGTGCCCCGGGCCATGGCCTCGCCCACGGCGGCCAGCACCTCGGGGTGGGCGTGGCCCAGGATGAGCGGTCCCCAGGAGCCGATGTAGTCCAGGTACTCGTTGCCGTCGGCGTCCCAGAGGCGGGCGCCGGCGGCACGGGCGGCGAAGATCGGCTCGCCCCCCACGGCGCGGAAGGACCGCACCGGGCTGTTCACGCCCCCCGGGATCACTTCCCGCGCCGCCGCGAACAGCCGCCGCGACGCCTCGGTCCTCCGCGCCCGGTCATCGAGGTCCGGCACCGCTATCCCTCCTCTCCGGAGGCGGGCCACCGGCCGCAGCCAGCGCCTGGCGCGCCCGGGCCAGCTGCTCCCGCACCCGCTCGGGCGCCGTGCCGCCGCGGGCGCGCCGCGCCGCCACCACCGCCTCGGGCGCCACCACGGCTGGCGCGTCCTCCCCGAAGAGGGGCGAGAAGCGGCGCAGCTCCTCCGCCGTCAGCTCCTCCAGCGCCCGCCCGGCCTCCAGGCAGTGGCGGACGACCCGCCCCACCACCTCGTGGGCCTCCCGGAAGGGCATGCCCCGGCGCACCAGGTAGTCGGCCAGGTCGGTGGCCCCGGAGTGGTCCCCGGCCAGGGCGGCGCGCAGCCGCTCCCGCCGCACGTGCAGGGTGGAGATCAGGGCGGCCAGGACCGGGAGGACCTGGTGGAGGGTGTCGACGACGTCGAAGACGGCCTCCTTGTCCTCCTGCATGTCGGTGTGATAGGCCAGGGGCAGCCCCTTCATCACCGTCAGCAGCCCCATCAGGTGGCCGAAGACGCGGCCGGCCTTGCCCCGGACCAGCTCGGCCACGTCCGGGTTCTTCTTCTGGGGCATGATGCTGGACCCGGTGGCGTAGGCGTCGTCCGGCTCCACGAAGCCGAACTCCGCCGAGCTCCAGAGGACGAGCTCCTCGCCCAGGCGGCTCAGGTGCACCATGAGGATGGCGGCGGCGGCCAGGAACTCGAGCAGGAAGTCGCGGTCGCTCACTGCGTCCAGGCTGTTCTCGTAGACCCCGGCCAGGCCCAGCTCCCGGGCTGTCGCCTCGGGGTCGACGGGATACGCGGTGCCGGCCAGGGCGGCCGCCCCCAGGGGCGAGAGGTCGGTGCGGCGCAGGCAGTCGGCCAGGCGCCCCCGGTCGCGCTCCAGCATCCAGAAGTAGGCCAGCAGGTGATGGGAGAAGAGCACCGGCTGGGCCCGCTGCAGGTGCGTGTACCCCGGCATGAGCGCCGGCGGGTCCAGGTGGCGCTCGGCCAGGTCGACGAGGGCTCGCTGGAGGGCGGCCACCTCCGCCAGGATGGTCCGGATCTCGTCCTTCATGTAGAGGTGCATGTCCAGGGCGACCTGGTCGTTGCGGGAGCGGCCCGTGTGGAGCTTGCCCCCCAGCGGGCCGATCTTCTCGACGAGGCGCCGCTCGATGTTCAGGTGGATGTCCTCGTACTCGGTGCGGAAGGGGAAGTCGCCCCGGGCGATCTCGGCGGCGATCTCCTCCAGGCCGCGGATGATGGTCTCGGCCTCCGCTGCCGTGAGGACGCCGGCCCGGGCCAGGGCGCGGGCGTGGGCGATGCTGCCGGCGATATCCTGCCGCCAGAGCCGGCGGTCGAAGCCGATGGAGGCGGTGAACGCTTCCGCCGCCCGCCCCCCTTCCGCGGAGAAGCGCC
Organism: Clostridiales bacterium; assembly: GCA_037442985.1. GTDB lineage: Bacteria > Bacillota > Sulfobacillia > DYIH01 > JBBIPI01 > JBBIPI01. Next base: position 2,613 of record JBBIPI010000092.1, on the reverse strand, counting down.
CGCCCCAGGGCTTCGGGGCCGGGCTCACGCCCCCGCCCCCCGCGCCATGCGCGCCCGCACCTCCAGGGGCAGGCCGAAGAGCTTGATGAACCCGGCGGCGTCCCGCTGGTCGTAGACCTCGTCGCGGCCGAAGGTGGCCAGGTCGTGCCGGTAGAGGGAGAAGGGGGAGCGGACGCCCGCAGGGGTGCAGTTGCCCTTGTACAGCTTGACCCGCACCGTGCCGGTGACCGTCTCCTGGGTGCGGTCGACGAAGGCGTCCAGCGCCTCCCGCAGGGGGGAGTACCACAGCCCGTCGTAGACCAGCTCCGCGTAGCGCTGGGCCACGATCTCCTTGAAGTGGGCCGTCGCCCGGTCCAGGGTGAGGCTCTCCAGCTCCCGGTGCGCCGCGTGCAGGATGGTCCCGCCGGGCGTCTCGTACACGCCCCGGGACTTCATGCCCACCAAGCGGTTCTCCACCACGCTGACGATGCCCACGCCGTTCTCCCCGCCCAGGCGGTTCAGGCGCTCCAGCAGGGCGACCGGGTCCAGGCGCTGGCCGTCCACGGCCACGGGGAAGCCCCGCTCGAAGTCCACCTCGACGTACGCCGGCCGGTCGGGCGCCGCCTCGGGGGGCACGGTGAGCTGGTACAGGTCGGCCGGCGGCTCCCGCCAGGGGTCCTCCAGCTCGCCGCCCTCGTGGCTCAGGTGGAAGAGGTTGCGGTCGCGGCTGTAGGGCTTGTCGGGTGTGGCCGGGACGGGGATGCCCCGCGCCCGCGCGTACTCCATGGCGTCCTCGCGGGAGCGGATGTCCCACTCGCGCCAGGGGGCGATGATCTTGAGGTCCGGGTCCAGGGCGCGCACGGTGACCTCGAAGCGCACCTGGTCGTTGCCCTTGCCGGTGGCGCCGTGGGCGACGGCCTCGGCCCCCTCCCGCCGGGCGATCTCCACCAGGCGGCGGGCGATGAGGGGCCGGGCGAAGGAGGTGCCGAGGAGGTACTTGCCCTCGTAGACGGCGCCGGCCCGCAGGCACGGGAACACGTAGCCCTCGACCAACTCCCGCCGCAGGTCCTCGATGTAGACCTTGCTGGCGCCCGAGCGGAGCGCCTTCTCCCGGATGGGGGCCAGCTCCTCGCCCTGCCCCAGGTCGGCGCAGAAGGCGATCACCTCGGCGCCGTACCTCTCCTTGAGCCAGGGGATGATGATGGACGTGTCCAGCCCTCCGGAGTAGGCGAGGACGACCTTCACGCGAACACCTCCGAGACCGGGACGGCCAGGCCCTCCAGCAGGGGCGAGCGCAGGACGCTCCCCTCCGGGTACACCTGCACCGTCCGAAACCCGTCCTGATCCCACGTCTTCACCTCGATGGCGCGCGCCTCGGGGTCGACCAGCCAGAACTCCCGCACCCCGAAACGGTGGTAGGTCTTCTCCTTCAGGGTGCGGTCCCGCTCGGCCGTGGAGGGGGAGAGGATCTCGACCACCAGGTCCGGGGCGGCGCGGACGTGCTTCTCGGTGATGATCCCCCGGCGCGCCGCGGACACGTACAGGATGTCGGGCTGGACCACGTCCTCCTCGGAGAGGACCACGTCCAGCGGCGCGTGGAGCACCTCCCCCAGCCCCCGCTCCCGCACGAACTGCCAGAGGAGGGTCTCCAGGTTGCGCGAGACCCGCTGGTGATGGTACCCGGGCGACGGGACCACGTACAGCTCTCCCCCCACGATCTCGTACCGCTTGCCCTCCGGGAGCAGGAGGTAGTCGCGGTAGGTGAACTTCACGCCGGAACCGGCCATGGCCACCACTTCCTCACGCCGTGGCGCTAGGGCTTATGCCTTCATCTCGAATTGTAGCATCGACGCCGTCCGTCACGCGCCGCCGGGCGGGCCCTGCGCACCGCCCCGGGCCGGGCCGAGCGCGCCCTGGGCGGTTACGCCCGCATCTCCGCCGCGGAGGCCCTGGCCCTCGAATGGGAGGCCGTGGCCGAGGCCCAGGCCGCCCTCCAGGCGGCCCTTCCCGCCGAGGAGACGGCCGCGGGGTACTACTGCGTCGGCCACAGCGTCACGGGCCGGTGGCTGGACGGGATGCCCCTCGCCTCCCTCGTGGACCAGAGGGGACAGCGCATCGCCGTTTCGGTCCTGGCGACCTTCCTCCCCCGCGCGGTCGTCGACTCCCTCGACGCCGCCCTGGAGGGGGCCGGCCTGGAAATGGCCGGGCTGACCCTGGAGCCGATCGCGGCCCTCGAAGCCGTCGTGCCCCCGACCATGAGGCACCTGAACCTGGCCCTGGTGGACATCGGGGCCGGGACGGCCGACATCGCCCTCACCCGGGACGGGACGGTTTGGGCCTACGCCATGGTGCCGGAAGCGGGCGATGAGGTGACCGAGGCCGCCTCCCGCGCCTTCCTCCTCGATTTCGGAGCGGCCGAAACCGCCAAGCGCCGCGCGGCGGGAGGCAATCCCGCGCGCGTCCGCGACGTGCTGGGCGCGGCCCGGAGCATCTCCCCCGACGAGCTGCGGCAGGCGATCGCGCCGGTCGTCTCCGAGAAGAGCTACGGCCTGCTCGACGCCAACAAGTACACCTTCCTGGTGCACCCCGACGCCAACAAGACCGAGATCAAGATCGCGGTCGAGAAGGTCTTCG
>JBBIPI010000091.1:0-6210 GCA_037442985.1 Clostridiales bacterium | reverse complement strand
TTTTCCCCCGCGCGCCGCTCCCCGGCCCTGTGATAGCATAGGGAGGACTCATGCGGCGCCTCCATAGGACGCTCTGCCTCCTCCTCGCCGGGGCCCTGGTCCTCAACCCCTGGGCTTGAACGTCACGCAGCAGGTCTGTTCGGACGTCGCCGCCCTGTCTCCCGGAAAGCGGCCCGCGTCCAGGCGGGCGTTGCGGGTGCCGCTCACCGCCACCTCGATGCGCTCGGCGCCGCAGTTGTCGCCCTTGGCCCAGAAGCGGCAGTTGGTCACGGTGCACCTGACCTGCGGGGGCACGGCGATCACCTCCGCGGGCTAGCATCCCCGGCCGCCCAAGCCGCTACTCGGGCCGGCGCTCCGGGGGCGTGGTCGCGTTCCCCCGAGGCTGCGGCCACCCGCTTTGTAAAAAGTTTCTTGTTTATTCAAAGTATGTTGACGCAAATTGTCGCATTATGATATGCTCCGTCGTACCAAACTATTACCAACCCGCACCTCCAGTTGACAAAGGCAAACCCGTCGAAAGGCGGGGGCGCAAAGCTCCGGGGCTACCGGAAACCGGCACGCGGTTTCCCACGCCGGCCGAGCTGCCAAAATGGGGGAGAGGGATATGCGCGCCGCCAGCCGCGCCGTGACCTGCGGCAGTCCACTTCCCGGTCGGTCAGCCCGCCCGGCACGGCAAGGGATTGTCTATTTTCGCCTTATTTACTTAAGTTACCCCCCCCCCTCCCCCCTCAGAGAAAGACTCTTAGCCCTGCCATGCGCTGCCTTCTCGCATCCGCGAGTCGGCGCTGCCACGCTGCGGCTTCCCTGCGCTGACGCCACTGGGCAGGTGGGGACGCCATGACTAGCCCAGGGAGCGGGACGAAGCACCACCGCAGCACCCCGCCGCAGGTGAACCCGAAGCTCCTGGAGATGGCCCAGGCGTTCCTGTCCACGCGCATGGGGGCCGTGGTGTTCATCACCGACCCCGCCCTCCAGTGCCTGGTGCCCCCGGAAGGCTTCTGCCGCGAGTGCCTGCTCTGCCACGAGCGCTTCCAACCCCTGCGGCTCCCCCTCAGCCCCGACGCGGCGGCCGGCGTCATCGCCACCGGCCAACCGGGCGAGGAGACCTGCGAGGCCGGGCTCGGCTTCGTGGGCGCCCCGTTGTACGCCGGCGGCCACCTGCTCGGGTACATCTTCGCCGGCGCCGTACGCGACGTCAAGCTGTTCGAGGGCCGGCTCTTCGCCCTGGGCCGCCAGCGGGGCGAGCGCCCCCGGGACATCGCGCGCCGCTTCTCCCTTGAGCTCAAGGTGCCCGCCGAGTTCTGGGGCCGCCTGCGGGACGAGGCGGCCCTCTCGGCGGCCACCATCGCCTCCGTGATCCGCGACCTGGTCATCGACGAGGGGGACGTCGTCACCCTGCTGGACGAGTTGCATAAGCGCCTCGGCCTGCCGGTGCCGTCCGAGGAGCGCTGGAAGGCGGTGATCGCCTTCCTCTGCGAGGAGACCGCCGCCGACGCGGGGGCCCTCGTCTTCCCGTCCCCCGCCGGCGGCGAACAGCTCGAAGTCCACGCCTACAACCTCTCCAGCTCCTTCGTGTCCGGCTTCCTCGCCGACGGCGCGCTCGCCTGCGCCTGCCCTCCGGCCCACCCTATCCTCCTGTCGGACCCCAGCTCCTTCCCGCCTCCTTTCAACCATCCGGCGGTCCAAGCGGAGAAGATCCGGCGCGTCGCCCAGGTGGCCATCAATCTGGACAGCGGAGCCTGCGGCGCCCTCTACCTCTTCGGCTTCAGGGACGCGTCGCTCTCTTCCCTGAACCTGCCCGCCCTGGCGCTCATCGGCCGCGAGCTGGCCCGCCTGCGCGAGCGCTGGCGGCTGGCGCAGGAGAACAGCTTCAAGGAGCAGGAGCTGAGGATCATCCGCAGCCTCCTGCGGGTCTCCCAGGCAGACCGGCTGACGCTGGTGCGCCACGCCGACGCCGTGCTCGGCGTCGGCCTGGGCCTGCCCTACCGCCGCCTCCTCCTGGCCGAACCAGGCTCGGGCCGGCTGTACGACCCGCTGGCGCCGGAGCGGCGGACGGAGGACAGGCTCGACCGGCTGGCCCGGGAGAGCCACCTCTCCGGCCGGCTGGTCGAGGCGAGGGAACTCGCTGACCTCAAGCTGGACGCCGCCACCCTGAGCACTGGCATCCGCGCGGTCATCAGCGTCCCCCTGGTCGCCGCCGGCGAGGAGCGGCTGGGCGTCCTCCAGGTCGGCCTGCGGAGGGCCGCCGACGCCGACGCGGGCCTGCGCACCTGCCTCCAAGGCATCGCCAGGATCCTGGCGGGCTTGTTGCGCACCGTGGACCTCACCGAGGCGGCGCGGCGCTCCCGGGTCTCCGTGGCGGACTCCTTCCTGTGCGCCCTCGCCTTCTGGCGCCAGGCCCTGGCAGACCACGGCCGTCGGGTGGCGGTCTTCTCTCGGGCTGTCGCCCTAGCGGCCGGCCTGTCCCAGGAGGCCATCGAGGACGCCTTCCTCGCCGGCGCGCTCCACGACGTGGGTTACCTATCGCTCCCGGACGAGGCCCTGCCCCTGCACTCGGTCCGGGGCGACCAGCAGGACGTGAAGGAGGCCCTCGCCCGCCGGCACGCCGAGCTGGGGGCGGAGATCGTCGCCCGGTCCGGGCTCGGCGAGCGGCTCGCCCCGCTGGTGCGTCACCACCACGAGTGGCTCGACGGCTCCGGCTTCCCCGGCCACCTGCGCGGGGAGGACATCCCCCTGGGCGCCCGCGTCGTAGCCATCGCCGACGGGCTGGACGAGGCCCTGCACTTGTCCGGGGAGCACGGGCGCGACCGGCAGCAGTCCTTCCGGGAGGCGATCCAGCTCCTGGCCCGCGGCGCGGGCAGCCGCTACGACCCGGCGCTGGTGTCCGCCTTCCTGCGGAAGCTTGCGGACCAGGGGTTCGTGGAGTCGCTGCAGGCGGCGACCGCCCACGCCTACAGCCTGGCCGCGCTGGCTGAGCAGATGGTCAGGGGTGGGGATCCGGCCGACCGGAGCCGCAGCGGGCGCGGTGCCCCGGCGGTCGCCGCCGCGCCTGAGGAGGGACCAGGGCCCAGCCAGGGAGGGCCCATGGCCCTGAGCGGCTAGGCCGCCGGCCGCGGGGAGACCGGCCGGTCCGGTACCAGGGGGGGAGGGGGAACCGTGCAACAACAAAAGACCGAGTTCCAGGGGCCGAGCCCAATCCGCATCTTCGTCTACATCCTGTCCTGCGTCGCCGCCGCCGAGGTCGTCGTCATGGCCGTCCTGGGCGCCCTCGATCCCGGGGCGATCGAGCCCTGGCACAGCCTGGCGGACGCCTCGCTCCTGATCTTGGTCAGCACGCCCCTCCTGTACGTCGGCGCTCTCCGGCCCCTGCTCGCCCAGGCCCGCAAGGTGGCGGAGCAGGAGGCGCTGCTGAAGGCGTACGCGGAGAAGGAGGCGCTGGAGACGGCCCTGCGCGAGAGGGAGGCCAGCTTCGCCCTACTGTTCGAGAACGTGTCGGACCTCATCTTCGTCCTGACCGCGGACGGCGACGACCTCCGCTTCGCTGCGGTGAACCGAGCCTTCTGCGACGTCACAGGCCTGGCGCGGGAGCAGGTGGTCGGCAGGCGGGTGGAGGAGGTCCTTCCCCCGACGGCCGCTGCCCGCGCCCTCGGCAGGTACCGGGAGGCCCTACGCGCCGGGGCGAGCATCCGGTACGAGGAAGACATGGAGATGCCGTCCGGGCGGCTGACGGTGGAGGCGACCCTCACGCCCGTATGCGACCCGGCGGGCCGCCGCACCCACCTGGTCGGCATCGCCCGCGACGTCACGGAGCGCAAGCGCCTGGAGCGGGAACTCAGGCACCTGGCCGATCACGACCCGCTGACCGGCCTGCCCAACCGCCGCCTCTTCGAGCTGGAGCTGTCCCGCGCCCTCGAGGCGGCGGGCGGACGCGGGGGTGCGCTGCTGCTCCTGGACCTGGACCACTTCAAGTACGTCAATGACATCGCCAGCCACCGGGAGGGAGACCGCTACCTGGCCGCGCTCGCCGGGTCGCTGAGGAAGTGCCTGCGGGAGGGCGATGTCCTGGCCCGCCTGGGCGGGGACGAGTTCGCCGCCCTCCTGCCGGGGGCGGGCGCCGCAGAGGCTCAGGCGGTGGCCAGGCGCATCCTGGGCAGGGTCCGGCGGACCCGGGTCACGGTGGCCGGCGAGGCGCTCCACCTCACCGCCAGCATCGGCATCGCCCTCTTCCCCCAGCACGGCAGGCGGCCCAGCGAGCTGCTGTCCCGCGCCGACGTGGCCATGTACCAGGCCAAGGAGCGCGGCCGCAACCAGGTCTGCCTGTACGCGGCGGAGGGCTGCCCCCACGCCGAGATGCGATCCCGCCTCGCCTGGGTGACCAGGATCCGCGAGGCGCTGGCGGAGGACCGCTTCGTCCTCTATCTGCAGCCGATCCTGGACCTGCGGCAGGACCGCGTCACCCAGTACGAGGTCCTCCTGCGCATGACGGGGAGGGACGGGGCGCTCGTGCCGCCCGCCGCCTTCCTGGACGCGGCCGAGCAGTTCGGACTGGTGCGCGAGGTCGACCGCTGGGTGGTGCGGCGGGCCATCCGCCTGATCGCCGAGCAACGGCAGGCCGGGCGCGACCTGTGCCTGGAGGTCAACCTCTCGGGCAAGGCCTTCTCGGACCCGGAGCTGCTGCAGCTCGTCCGCCAGGAGCTCTCGGCCACCGGCGTCGATCCCGCCCTCCTCATCTTCGAGATCACCGAGACGGCCGCCGTGGCCAACCTGGAACAGGCCAGGGGCTTCATCGCCGCGCTCCGGTCGCTCGGCTGCCGCTTCGGTCTGGACGACTTCGGCGTCGGCTTCTCCTCCTTCAACTACCTGAAGCAGCTGCCCGTCGACTATCTCAAGATCGACGGCAGCTTCGTGCGCAACCTGACCCATAGCGAGACCGACCAGCACCTGGTCAAGGCGATTGTGCAGGTGGCCAAGGGGCTGGGGAAGGAGACGGTGGCCGAGTTCGTCGGCGACGAGGAGACCCTGCGGCTCGTGAAGGAGTTCGGCGTGGACTACGCCCAGGGTTACCACGTCGGCCTGCCGCGCCCGGCGGAGGAGGTCCTGGCACCCGCCGCCCCCGCCGGAGAGCGGGCCGCCGCGGGCCGTTGAGGCGCCGCAGGGCAAGTTCGCGACCGCCGCTACAGATGTCCCTACCTCCGCCTTCGCCGCGATCCTGTCCCTAGCGGCGATCAGCCCCAGGTTCGAGATCAGGGCCACTCCACGTGACCGTCAAGCACCCGCACCACCCCCTGGGCCTTCGCTTCGTAAGCCGCCCTCTCAGTGAGCCGCTCCCCCGCGACCACCGGCACCACCCGGCCTACCGCTTTGCCCAGGAGCGCCGCCCGCTCGACGGCCCGGATCACGTCCGAAGTATCCACGGTCACCGACACCTCCACCACCAGGTAGACCTCGTCACCGGTCTCCCTATCCTGCCCCACCGCCACCACATCGACCAGGGCCACCCGCTCGCGCTCCGCCTCGGTCAACCGCCCAGCCTCGACGGCATCCTCCAAAAGCCAGGCCACTTCCTGAGGAGAGAGGACACGGAGCCGCCGCACATGGCGCCCGAAGTAAGCGTAGGCGCGATCGCGGAAAGACAGGGCCAGCACCTGGCCTCTCAAGGCGCCCACGTTGCTGTCGATCCTCTGGACCTCCCCGGTCAGCCGGGCCAACTGCTCCTCGGTGCGGCGCTGTGCCTCCGCCAGCGCCTCCACCGTGGCCTCCAGGCGCGCCAGGCGCTCCTCGGTGCGACGCTGCGCCTCCGCCAGCGCCTCCACCCGCTCCTCGGTGCGACGCTGCGCCTCCACCAGCGCCTCCACCCGCTCCTCGGTGCGACGCTGCGCCTCCGCCAGCGCCCTAACCTCCGCCGAAAGACTCTGAACCTCCTCTGCCAGCTCCCGCATCAGTTGCGGAAGCGAGGGAAGCTCCTCGCTCAAGAGGAGCCGGCGGAGCTCCTCGCGCCACTCTGGACGCTCCCGGAGCAGACGTACCAGATCCTGCAGATCACTCATGGTGAAAGCCACTGCTGGTCACCATCCCCTCCGAGCACGGGAAGGCGGTCACCGGGTGGACGTCCAGGATGACGCCGCGGTCCGCGGTGCCCTCTGCAAGGCGATCTTAGCACCACAAAATGGCAGAAGCAATGCCCTGGGCGACCTTTCGGCCAAACCCCAG
>JBBIPI010000090.1:0-6403 GCA_037442985.1 Clostridiales bacterium | reverse complement strand
CCACCACCTCCGGGCCGAAGGGGCAGCCCACGGCGAGGACGGGGGTGCCCGGCCGCGGCAGGCCGCGCGCCAGGGGGGGCGGCCCCAGAGGAGAGCGCGCCTCCAGCTTCAGCACCGCCAAGGGGTAGACCGGGTCGACGGCCACCACCGTCGCCGGGACCTTCCGTCCCTCGCCCAGGAGGACCGTCACCTGGTCCTCCGCCGCCACCACCTGGGCCGCCGCCACCGCGTGGTGGTGATCCAGCAGGAGACCGCTGCCCGCGGCGAAGGCGCCCTTGGGATCCACCGCCTGAACGTGCACCACCCAGGGACGGATCGACTCGACCGCTTGCGCAAAGGCCTTCCAGCCGTCCATGGAGTGACCCACCTGATTTGCTGCGTCATCAATATACTAACGCGTGCCCGGGAACCATCCGCAAGGGACTACCCGCCCCGGCCCGCCCAGGCGAGGAGATCCCCCAGGGGGTAGGTGTTGACCACGTCCCGCGGCTCCAGCCAGCCGCGCCGCGCCGTGGCGACGCCCATGGCCATGTCGGCCAGGGAGGAGACGGCGTGGGCGTCGGTGCTGATGGCCACCTTCACCCCCCGCTCGCGGGCCAGGCGCGCGTGCCGGTCGCAGACATCGAGCCGGTCGGGGCTGGCGTTCAGCTCCAGGGCCGTCCCCGTGTCCCGGGCGGCCGCGAGGATGGCGTCCAGGTCGACCTCGTAGGCCGGCCGCCGCCCGATGAGGCGTCCGGTGAGGTGGCCGATGATGTCCACGTGCGGGTTGCGGACGGCGGCCAGGATGCGGGCCGTCATCTCCTCCTTCCCCAGGTGGAAGGCGCTGTGGACCGAGGCGGTGACGATGTCCAGCTCGGCCAGCACCTCGTCCGGCAGGTCCAGCCGGCCGTCGCGGAGGATGTCCACCTCGGCGCTGCGCAGGATGCGGAAGGGGGCCAGCTCGCGGTTGAGGGCGGCGATCTCCTCCCCCTGCTGCCGCAGCCGCTCCGGGGTGAGCCCGCGCGCCACCGCCAGGGAGCGCGTGTGGTCCGAGACGGCGATATACTCGTACCCCCGCGCCCGGGCCGCCAGGGCCATCTCCCTCAAGGTGTCGATCCCGTCGCTCCAGGTGGTGTGCAGGTGCAGGTCGCCGCGGATGTCGGCCTCGGTCACCAGCGAGGGCAGCCGTCCGGCCTCGGCCGCCTCGATCTCGCCGGCGTCCTCCCGCAACTCCGGGGGGATCCACGCCAGCCCGAGGCGCTCGTAGAGCTCCTCCTCGGACCCGGGGAAGACCGGGTCGCCGCCCGCCAGGGGGTAGAGCCCTGTCTCCGTGAGCCGGTAGCCCCGCTCCGCGGCCCGTCGGCGCAGGCGCTCGTTGTGGGCCGGGGACCCGGTGAACCAGGCCAGGGCGCAGGCGAAGCTGCGGCCCGGCACCGCCAGCACCGCGGCCCGCACGCCCCCCTCCAGCGCCGCGGCGAGGGTGCGCTCCCCCGCCTGGGCCGCCTCCAGCACCCCCGGAAGGCCCCTAAGGCCGGCGAGCAGGGCGCCCGGGTCCTCCGCGGCCGCCACCAGGTTGACGTCGCCGGCCGTCTCCCGCCGCCGGCGGAGGCTGCCGGCCACCGCGACCCGCTCCACCCCAGGCAGGCGCGCCACCAGCGCCGCCAGTTCCTCGGCCACCGGCAGCAGGAGGGCGGTGAGGAAGCGGCGCTCCCGCTGCCGGACCTGCTCCAGCCCCGCCAGGATGGCCGCCGCCCGGCGGGTGCCCAGCCCGGGCAGCGTCTCCAGCCGGCCGGAGCGCGCGGCGCGCTCCAGGTCCTCGAGGCCGGCTACGCCCAGGGTGCGGTACAGCGCCCCGGCGGTGCGGGGACCCACCCCCGGCACGCTCAGCAGCTCGAGCACGCCCGGCGGCAGGGCGGCGCGCAGCTTCTCCCGGTGCGCGCAGGTGCCGGTGTCCAGGATCTCCTCGATCTTGCGCGCCAGGTTGGGGCCGACCCCCGGGATCTCCCGCAGCCGCCCCTCCCGGCGCAGGTCCGCCACGTCGCGGCCCAGCCCCTCGAGGGCGTGGGCGGCCCGGCGGTAGGCGGCCGCCTTGCCCGGGTCGTCACCCAGGATCTCCGTCAGGTCGGCGATCTCCCGCAGGACCGCCGCCACCTGTTTGTTGCGCATGCGGCCTCTCCCCGTCCCCTGGCTTGGCGTCTTCCTCGGTGGCCTTGCGGAGCTCCTCGCTCAGCTCCTGACTGGCCCGCCGGAACTCCTGCAGGCTCCGCCCCAGGGCCCGCCCGAGTTCCGGCAGCTTCTTGGGCCCGAAGACGATGAGGGCGATGACCAGGATGACGACGAGCTCCATCGGCCCGATCTGCGGCACCGCCGTTCACCCCCTTCCCCCGCCGCCGGCCGCTCCCCCGCCCTCAGGAGCGCAGCTCCGCGCCCAGCTCCTCGACCAGGGCCCGGCGCACCCGGTCGTGGACCTCCTCCACCTTGGCGTCCGTGAGGGTGCGATCGGCCGCCCGGTAGACGAGGGAATAGGCCAGGCTGCGCCAGCCCGCGGGCACGCCCGGGCCGGCGTAGAGGTCGAAGAGCCGCACCGACTCCAGGAGCGGCCCGGCCGCCGTCACGATGGTCTGCCGCACCCGCTCGGCGGGAACCTCCGCCCGCACCGCCACCGCCAGGTCGCGGCTGACCGCCGGGTAGCGCGGCAGCGGCCGGTAAGCGTGCACCGGCCGGGCCAGCTCGAACAGGCGCTCCGCGTCCAGCTCCAGCGCCACCACCCGCCCGGGCAGATCCCAGGCCGACGCGACCTGCGGGTGCACTTCGCCCACCACGCCCAGGACCTCGCCCGTACCGACCAGGGCGATCTCGGCGGTCCGGCCGGGGTGGTAACCCGGCGGCTGCGCCCGGCGGAAGGCCACCTCGTCCACGCCCAGGCGCTCCAAGAGCGCCTCCGCCACGCCCTTGAGGTAGAAGAAGTCGGCCTCCTCCCCCGTCCCCCACCATCCGTTCGGCCGGACGCGGCCCGTGGCGAGGGCCGCCAGGGCCAGGCGCTCCTCCGGCAGTTCCGCGAGCGGCAGGGAGCGGGCCAGGTAGACCCGGCCGACCTCGAAGATGGCCACGTCCTCCTGGCGGCGCCGGACGTTGGTGGCGGCCACCTCCAGGAGCAGCGGCAACAGGGACGTACGCAGGACGCCCTGGTCCGCCGTGAGCGGGTTGGCCAGGGGGATGGCGCGACGTCGCCCGTCCCCGGCCGGGAGGCCCAGCCGGTCGAAGAGGGCGGGGTCGTGGAAGGAGTAGGTCATCACCTCGTGCAGCCCGGCGGCGAGGCACAGGCGGCGGACCTCCTCGGCCAGCCGGCGCGCGCGAGCCAGGGGAGCCGGGGCGGCCGGGCTCCGGGGCAAGGTCACGGGCACGCGGTCATAGCCGTATAGCCGCGCCACCTCTTCCGCCAGGTCGTGCTCCCCTTCGATGTCGGGCCGGCGGGTGGGAATGACCACCGTCATCTCGCCGTCCGCCGCCTCCGGGCGCACCTCGAAGCCCAGCCGCCGGAAGATGCCGGCCATCTCCTCCGCCGGGAGGTCGGTGCCCAAAAGGGCGTTGATCCGGGCCGGGCGCGCCCGCACCAGCCGCGGCGCCGCCGGGCGCGGGTAGACGTCCACCGCCCCCTCCAGCACCACGCCCCCCGCCAGCTCCGCCAGGAGGGCGCAGGCGCGGTCGGCGGCGGCGCGGCAGCCCTCCGGGTCCACCCACTTCTCGAAGCGGGCGGCCGCCTCGGAGGCGATGCCCAGGCGGCGGGCGGTCCGCCGCACCGTCAGGTTGTGGAAGGCGGCCGACTCCAGCAGGACGGCGGTGGTCTCCGCCCGGATCTCCGAGTCGGCGCCGCCCATCACCCCCGCCAGAGCTACCGGGCCGACCCCGTCGGCGATCACCAGGTCCTCGGCGGCGAGCCCCCGCTCCACCCCGTCCAGGGTCAAAAGCCGCTCCCCCGGCCGGGCGCGCCGCACCACGATGCGCTTGCGGCCGCCCGCGGCGGCCCCCGCCGGTGCCCGCAGGCGGGCCAGGTCGAAGGCGTGCAACGGCTGGCCGGTCTCCAGCATGACGTAGTTGGTCACGTCCACCACGTTGTTGATGGGGCGCATCCCGGCCGCCTCCAGCCGGCGCTGGAGCCACTCGGGGGAAGGGCCGACTCGCACCCCCTCGATCACCCGCGCCACGTAGCGCGGGCACAGGTCCGGGTCCTCGATGGCCACCTCCACCAGCTCCGCCGCCGCCGGCGGCGCCTCTACCACCCGCACCTCCGGGACGCGCACGGCGCCGCCCGTGAGAGCGGCCACCTCCCGCGCCACGCCCAGGAGGGACTGGCAGTGGGTGGCGTAGTTCGGCGTCAGGTCCAGCACCAGGACCGCCTCGTCCAGGCCCAGGGCCTCACCCAGGTCGCGCCCCGGCGGGTGCTCCCCGGGCAGGACCATGATCCCGGCGCCCTCCGTCGGGTCGGGCAGGCCCAGCTCGCGGGCGGAGCAGATCATGCCGTCGGACTCGACGCCCCGCAGCCGCGCCCGGCCGATGCGCACCCCGCCCGGCAACTCCGCCCCGGGGAGCGCCACCGGCACCGTCTGCCCGGCGGCCACGTTGGGCGCCCCGCACACGATCTGGCGGGGCTCGGCCCCGCCGGTGTCCACGAGGCACACCTTGAGCCGGTCGGCGTTGGGGTGGGGCGCCACCTCCAGGACGCGCCCCGTCACCACCCCGCGGAAGGCGGCGCCCCGCCGCTCCACCGCCTCCACCGCCAGGCCCTGCCCGGTCAGGGCCGCGGCCAGCTCCTCCGGCCCCAGCCCGACGTCTACGTACTCCTTGAGCCACCGATAAGGGACGCGCACGGGAACCCCCTCAGAACTGCGTCAGGAAGCGCAGGTCGTTCTGGAAGAACAGGCGCAGGTCGTCCACGCCGTACTTGAGCATGGCGATGCGCTCGACGCCCATGCCGAAGGCGAAGCCCGACACCCGCTCGGGGTCGTAGCCGCCGTTCTGCAGGACCACGGGGTGGACCATCCCGGCGCCCAGGATCTCCAGCCAGCCCGACCCCTTGCAGGTGCGGCACGGCTGGCCGCCGGCCAGGCCCGTCCCCTTGCAGAGCGTGCAGGAGACGTCCACCTCGGCGCTGGGCTCGGTGAAGGGGAAATAGCTCGGCCGGAGGCGGATGCGGGCGTCCTCGCCGTACATCTGCCGGGCGAAGGCCAGGAGCGTCCCCTTGAGGTCGGCGAAGGAGACCCCCTCGTCCACCAGCAACCCCTCCACCTGGTGGAACACCGGCGAGTGGGTGGCGTCGTCGTCCCGCCGGTAGACCCGGCCGGGGGCGATCATCCGCACCGGCAGCTCCGGCGCGCGCTGGCGCATGAAGCGGATCTGGGCCGGGGAGGTGTGGGTGCGCAGCAGGATCTCCTCGGTGATGTAGAAGGAGTCCTGCATGTCCCGGGCCGGGTGGCCCCGGGGGATGTTGAGGGCCTCGAAGTTGAAGGCGTCCAGCTCCACCTCCGGACCCTCGAAGACCTCGTAACCCATGCTCCGGAAGATCTCCTCGATCTCCAGCCAGACCACCCGCAGGGGATGGGCGTGACCGAGGAGGACCGGCCGCCCGGGGAGGGTGACGTCCACGGCCTCCGCCGCCAGGCGCTCCTCCCGCTCCCGCGCCGCCAGCGCCCGCAGCCGCTCGGCCAGGAGCGCCTCCAGCCGCTCCTTGACCTCGTTGGCCACCCGCCCCACCACCGGCCGCTCCTCCGGGGACAGGCGCCCCATCTCGCGCAGCAGGCCGGTCAATAACCCCTTGCGGCCCAGGTAACGGACGCGCACCGCCTCCAGGTCGCGCACCGTGGCCGCCGCCTCGATCTCTTCCCGCCCGCTGCGGGCGATCTCGTCCAATTCCTGCATCATGCCTGCTCCCGCCCTTATCCCTCGTCGGGCCGGCCCGTGGCGGCCCCGCGAAACAAAACCGCCTCCGCCCCGCCCCGGGGCAGAGGCCGCTCGCCGCCCGCGCCGCTCACTGGAACGAATAATGTTTGTACAGGAGGTACGCGACCACGGATCCGCTGCGTTCGAAGACGCGCCAGAAGAGCTCGGCCAGCCAGCTCAACCAGCCTCACCTCGCCGCGCCGCCGTGACAGCCAGATTATAACACACGCCGTCCTCCGCCCACAACGCGCCTTGCCGTCCTCAGCGACGCAACAGGAGCGCCGCGATCCCCACCAGTGCCGCCATTTGGGTGGCCCAGAAGACGAACATCCACTTTACGGTCTCCGTCCGCCAGGCGGCCAGCCGCTCCGTGAGCCTGACCTCCAGGGCGGCGATCTCCTGCCGCAGCTCCACCCTCACCGCCTCGATCCGTCGCTCCAGCTCCGACCTGACTGCCTCGATCCGCCGCTCCAGCTCCGACCTTACC
>JBBIPI010000089.1:0-6602 GCA_037442985.1 Clostridiales bacterium | reverse complement strand
TGGACGTACAACTTCGTGCGGCCGCACCAGGCTCTTGGCGGCAAGACGCCGGCGGAGTACATTAGGGAAAACTACCCAGAAGTGGCCCTACCACATTATGGAGTCTCACATGTAGTGAACTAGGACACTTTCTTCCCGGCCCCTGGGCATGGATAATAAATATATGCTCACCGGGAAGGAGATCGCCTTCGTCGGGGCCGGCTCCCTCACCTGGTCCCTGCTGGGGGGCCTGGTCGGCGGGGGAGGCCTGGCGGCGGAACAGGTCGTCGTCACCAACCGCAGCAGCGAGGAGCGCCTCCGGGAGGTCCGGGACCGCTGGGGGGTGCGGGTGACGCGGGACATGGCCGTGCTCGGCCGGGCCGACGTCCTCGTGCTGGCCTGCAAGCCCGCGGACATCCCGGGCGCCCTGCGGCAGCTGGCGCCGGTCCTGTCCCCGCGCCAACTGATCGTCTCCGCCGCCGCCGGGGTGACCACGGGCCTGATCGAGCGCTTCCTGCCGGCGGGCACCCCCGTCGTGCGGGCCATGCCCAACACCTCGAGCCGCGTCCGGCAGTCGGCCACGGCCCTCTGCGCCGGGCGCTGGGCCGGCCCGGAGGAGATGGCGCTGGCGGCGGCCATCTTCTCTGCCGTGGGGCGCGTGGTCGTGGTGCCGGAGGAGGTCATGGACGCCGTCACCGCCGTGAGCGGGAGCGGCCCGGCTTATGTATATCTTTTGATGGAGGCGCTGGCCGAGGCGGCCCGCGCCGTGGGGCTGCCCGCGGAGACGGCCGACGAGCTGGTCCTCCAGACCGTCTACGGTGCCGCCCGCATGGCGCTGGAGACGGGCGTGCCCCCGGCCGAGCTCCGGCGGCAGGTGACCTCGCCGCGGGGTACGACGGCGGCGGCCCTGGCGGTGCTGGAGGAGCGCGGGTTCCGGGAGGCCCTGGCGGCGGCGGTGCAGCGGGCGGCTGCGCGGGCGCGGGAGCTGGCCGCGGAGGTGGCCGCCCTGGCCGCGGAGGGACCGGGCGGCCGCACCGAGGCCGGAAGGGCGTGAGGTGAAGCACTTGGCGAGGACGGAGCAAGGTCTGCCGCCGGTCTACGACCCGGCGCGCGTCGAGACCAAGTGGTACGCGTACTGGGAGGAGAGCGGCTTCTTCCGGGCCGAGGCGGAGCCGGGCCGGGAACCGTTCTGCATCGTCATCCCCCCGCCCAACGTGACGGGGAACCTGCACATCGGGCACGCCCTCAACAACACGATCCAGGACATCCTGATCCGGTGGCGGCGCATGCAGGGGCGGGCCGCCCTCTGGCTGCCGGGGACCGACCACGCCGGCATCGCCACCCAGGCGGTGGTGGAGAAGGAGCTGGCCAAGGAGGGGCTGACCCGCCAGCAGCTGGGGCGGGAGCGCTTCCTGGAGCGGGTGTGGGCCTGGAAGGAGCGCTACGAGGCCAACATCATCGGGCAGCTCAAGCGCCTGGGCTGCTCCTGCGACTGGACGCGCACCCGCTTCACCATGGACCCCGGGCTCTCGCGGGCCGTGGAGGAGGTCTTCGTCCGGTACTACGAGAAGGGCCTCATCTACCGGGGCGACTACATCGTCAACTGGTGCCCGCGCTGCGAGACGGCCATCTCCGACCTGGAGGTGAACCACGAGCCGGCGGAGGGCAAGCTCTGGCACATCCTCTACCCCTTCGTCGACGGTCCCCTGCCCGACGGGCGCCGCGGGGTGGTGGTGGCCACCACCCGGCCTGAGACGATGCTGGGGGACACCGCCGTGGCGGTCCACCCCGACGACGACCGTTACCGCGACCTGGTGGGGAGGACGGTCCGCCTGCCCCTGGTGGGGCGGGAGATCCCCATCGTCGCCGACGCCTTCGTCGACCCGTCCTTCGGCACGGGGGCCGTCAAGGTCACGCCGGCCCACGACCCCGACGACTTCGAGTGCGGCCGCCGCCACGGCCTGCCCCTGGTCCAGGTGATCGGCCAGGACGGGCGCATGACGGCAGCGGCCGGTCCGGCCTACGCCGGGCTGGACCGCTTCGCGGCGCGGGCGGCGGTGGTCCGGGACTTGGAGGCGCAGGGCCTGCTGGTCGGGGTCGAGGAGCACACCCACGCCGTGGGGCGGTGCGACCGCTGCGACACGGTGGTCGAGCCGCTGGTCTCCCGCCAGTGGTTCGTGCGCATGGGCCCCTTGGCCGGTCCGGCCATGGAGGTGGTGCGGCAGGGCCTCGTCCGCTTCGTCCCCGAGCGCTTCACGAAGATCTACCTCAACTGGCTGGAGAACGTGCGGGACTGGTGCATCTCGCGCCAGCTCTGGTGGGGCCACCGCATCCCCGCCTGGGAGTGCCGCGACTGCGGCGAGACGGTGGTCGCCCGGGAGCGCGAGGCGCCGGCGAACTGCCCGCGCTGCGGCGGCGCCCGCCTGGAGCGCGACCCGGACGTGCTGGACACCTGGTTCAGCTCCGCCCTCTGGCCCTTCTCCACCCTGGGCTGGCCGGACGAGGACGCGCCCGACCTGCGCGACTTCTACCCGACGGACGTGCTGGTCACGGGCTACGACATCATCTTCTTCTGGGTGGCGCGCATGATCTTCTCCGCGCTGGAGTTCACCGGGCGGATCCCCTTCCGCCACGTCCTGGTCACCGGCCTGGTGCGCGATCACCTCGGGCGCAAGATGTCCAAGTCCCTGGGCAACGGCGTCGACCCCCTCGAGGTGATCGAGAAGTACGGCGCCGACACCCTGCGCTTCACCCTCGTCACCGGCAACACGCCGGGCAACGATCAGCGCTTCCACTGGGAGAAGGTGGAGGGCGCGCGCAACTTCTGCAACAAGATCTGGAACGCCGCCCGCTTCGCCCTGGGCCACCTGGAGGGCTTCGACCCGGCAGGCGAGGCGCCAGGGCCGGAGGAGCTGGAGCTCGCCGACCGCTGGATCCTGAGCCGCCTGGACGCCGTGACCGCGGAGGCGACCGGGGCGCTGGAGCGGTTCGAGCTGGGCGAGGCGGCCCGCCTGCTCTACGACTTCTTCTGGGGCGAGGTCTGCGACTGGTACCTGGAGATCGTCAAGCCGCGGCTGGCGGGGGCGGACGGGGAGGCCTCCCGCCGCGCCGCGCGCCACACCCTGTGGACGGTGCTGGAGACGTCCCTGCGCCTCTTGCACCCCTTCCTGCCCTTCCTCACCGAGGAGGTGTGGCAGCGCCTGCCCCACAGGGGTCCGAGCGTCATGGTGGCGCCCTGGCCCGTCCCGCAAGGGCGGCGCGACCCCGAGGCCGAGGCGCGCATGGGCCTGGTCATGGAGGCGGTGCGGGCGCTGCGCAACCTGCGGGCCGAGATGAACGTCCCCCCCGGGCGCAAGGCGCCGGCCTACGTCCGGGCCGCGGGCCGCGACCTGGAGGCGCTGCGGGAGGGCGAGCGCTACGTCTGCCGCCTGGCACACGTGGAAGAGCTGCGCTTCGGAGAGGACGGGGCGGCGGGCAAGGTGGTGGCGGCGGTGGCCGGCGCGGCCGAGCTGCGCCTGCCCCTGGCCGGGCTCGTGGACGTGGAGCGCGAGGCGGCGCGCCTGCGCCGGGAGCTGGAGGAGGCGCGGGCGGAGCTCGCCCGGGCGCGGGGCAAGCTGGCGAACGAGGGCTTCCTGCGGGGAGCGCCCCCCGAGGTCGTGGATAAGGAGCGGCGGAAGGCCGAGGAACTGGCCGCCCGCGCGGAGCGGCTGGAGGCGCGCCTGAACGAGCTGGCCGGCTAGCAGGAATCAAATTCCAGATGACGAAGCGAGAATATCAGGGGCTGGCAGCGACGGCCGTCGTCTGGCCGCCGGCGCAGAGCCTGCCATTGTTACGAAAATAGGTTGTTGCTACACTTACGGCGGATGCGAGCCGGCGTCCGGGCAGGGGGTAGTTGACGTTGCGCGGCCGGAGAGCGGTTTGGGTGCCGATCCTGCTGGTGCTGGCGGGCCTGTTCGTCGGCAACCGGGTCGGCGAGGCGCTCCAGGCGGCCGTGCCGGCTCTGGCCAGCTACGGCTCCCTCGGCATGGAGCCGCGCCACTTCACCCTGCTCGACCTGGGGCTCGACTTCGGCGTCTCCCTGCGCGTCAACCCCGGCGGCGTCCTGGGGGCCGTGCTCGGCCTGGCGCTGGCGAGGCGGATCTAGGCTTGGCCGAGCTGGTCCTGGCCTCCGCGTCTCCCCGGCGGCGGCAGCTCCTGAGACAGCTGGGCGTGACCTTTCGCGTGCGCGCGAGCAGGCTGGACGAGGCGGCTCTCCGGGTCGACGGCGCCAGCCCGGAACGGTTGGTGGGCGACCTGGCCCTGGCGAAGGCGCGCGCCGTCGCGGCGCGCGAGGGCGATGCCCTGGTGCTGGCCGCGGACACCGTGGTGGTGCTGGACGGCGAGATCCTGGGCAAGCCGCGCTCGGCCGCCGAGGCCGAGGCGATGCTCACCCGCCTGCAGGGGCGCACCCACCGCGTGCTCACCGGGGTCGCCGTCGTCGACGCGGCCAGCGGGCGGAGCGCCGTGGCCGTCGAGGAGACGCGGGTGGCGCTGCGCCCCCTCGACCCCCAGGAGATCCGCGACTACGTGGCCACGGGGGAGCCGCTGGACAAAGCCGGGGCGTACGCCATCCAGGGTCTGGGGGCGCTGCTGGTGACCGGCGTGGAGGGCTGCTTCTACAACGTGGTGGGACTGCCGCTGGCGCGGACGGCGGAACTCCTGAAAGGGTTCGGCTTCGACCTCTGGCGGGCGGTGGTGGGGCGATGACGGGCGTGCCCCTGCGCTCCCTACCCTATTGGGAGCGGCCGCGCGAGCGCCTGGCCCGCCTGGGGCCCGGCGCCCTCTCCGACGCCGAGCTCTTGGCCATCCTCCTGCGGACGGGGGACGGCAGCGCCGCCGCCTCCGCCCTCGACCTGGCGCGCCGGCTGCTGGCGGAGGGGGCGCGGCGGACGGGGGACCCCAAGCGCGCCCTGCGCTTCCTGGCGACGGCCTCCGTGCAGGAGCTGAGCCAGCTCAAGGGCATCGGTCCGGCCAAGGCCGCCCAGGTCAAGGCGGGGGTGGAGCTGGGCCGCCGCGTGGCCCGGGACGAGTCGCTGGAACGGACCGTCGTGGCCTCGCCGGCGGACGTGGCCCGCTACTTCCTGGCGGAGCTGCGGGACCTGGAGCAGGAGCAGCTGTACGCCCTGCTGGTGGACGGCAAGGGCGGGATCATCGCCTGCGAGCTGATCTCCGTCGGGGACCTGAGCGGGGCGCCGGCCCATCCCCGGGAGGTCTTCAAGGCGGCCGTGCGCCAGAACGCCCACGCCGTCATCCTGGTGCACAACCACCCGAGCGGCGACCCCACCCCGAGCGAGCTGGACGTCGCCGTCACCCGCCGGCTGGCCGAGGCCGGCCGCATCCTCGGGATCGAGGTGCTCGACCACCTGGTCGTCGGAGACAATAGGTACGTCAGCTTGCGGCAGTATGGGATAGAGTTCTAGTCGCTGAGGGAGGCCGCGGGATGTTCAACGGTCTGTCGAAGTACTTCGTGCGCGACATGGGGATCGACCTGGGCACGGCCAACACGCTCGTGTTCGTGCGCGGGCGCGGCGTCGTCCTGCAGGAGCCCTCCGTGGTCGCCATCCAGCTCGACACCAAGCAGCCGGTGGCCGTGGGCAGCGAGGCCAAGCGCATGATCGGGCGCACCCCCGGCAACATCGTGGCCGTCCGTCCCCTCAAGGACGGCGTCATCGCCGACTTCGACCTGACCCAGGCCATGCTGCGCCACTTCATCGCCAAGGCGGGCCGGGGCTGGTCCCTCTTCCGTCCCCGCGTGGTGGTGGGGGTGCCCTCGGGCGTCACCGAGGTCGAGAAGCGGGCGGTCGTCGACGCCGCCATCCAGTCGGGTGCCCGCGAGGCGTACCTCATCGAGGAGCCGATGGCCGCCGCCATCGGCGCCGGCCTGCCCGTCTCGGAGCCCACGGGGAGCATGGTGGTGGACATCGGCGGGGGGACGACCGAGGTGGCCATCATCTCCCTGGGCGGGATCGTCACGCACCGCTCCATCCGCGTGGGCGGCGACGAGATGGACGAGGCCATCGTCAATTACGTCAAGCGGCACTACAACATGCTCATCGGCGAGCGCACGGCCGAGGAGATCAAGATCGCCATCGGCTCCGCCTACCCGGTCAACGACGGGGAATCGCTGGAGGTGCGGGGCCGGGACCTGGTCACCGGGCTGCCCAAGACCCTCACCCTGAGCGCCGCCGAAGTGCGGCAGGCCCTGGCCGAGCCGGTGGGGCAGATCGTCGAGGCGATCCGCGTCACCCTGGAGCGGACGCCGCCCGAACTGGCGGCGGACATCATGGACCGGGGGATCGTGATGACCGGCGGCGGCGCCCTGCTCCGCGGCCTGGATCGGCGCATCGGCGAGGAGACGGGCATGCCGGTGCTCATCGCCGAGGAGCCGCTCCTCTGCGTGGTGCGAGGGACGGGCAAGCTGGTGGAGTCCCTGGACAAGTACCGGCGCCTGCTGACCAGCCAGCGGCGGATCGGTGCCTGACGGACGGGGTAGGGCGCGGTGGCGCGCGGAGGCGAGGGGCGGCGCTGGTGGGTCCTGCTGGCCGCCTGCGCCCTGGCGGTGGCCACCGTCCGCGCCACGGCGC
>JBBIPI010000088.1:0-6610 GCA_037442985.1 Clostridiales bacterium | reverse complement strand
ACGCCGACCTGAGCCCGGTGGTGGGATCGGAGCAGGGCGGCGTGCGCCCCGTGCTGGTGATCCAGAACGACATCGGGAACAGGTACAGCCCGACGGTCATCGTGGCCCCCGTGACCACCCAGATCGTCAAGGCGCGGCTGCCGACCCACGTGGAGCTCAGGGCGGCGGAGCACGGGGTGGAGCGCGACTCGGTGGTGCTCCTGGAGCAGGTGCGCACCATCGACAAGCGCCGGCTGCGCGAGAAGGTGACCCACCTGGAGGGGGAGATCATGAGGCGAGTGGACGAGGCGCTCAAGGTCAGCCTGGGGTTGCAGGACCCATGACGGCCGGGTGGCCGTCGCCCGCCAGGGGCGCGGTTCCGCCCCGGCCCCTCATCGGCATCACCCTGGGCACCCCGCCGCCGGCAGCCGGCGCGGCGGAGCGCGGTGAGCCGCGGCCGGGCTGGTTCCTGCCGGCCTCCTACGCGCGAGCGGTCGTGGCAGCCGGCGGGCTGCCCGTCGCCCTGCCCCCGGCCGACCCTGCCCTGGCCGACGCCGTCCTGGCCCGGGTGGACGGGCTTTTGCTGAGCGGGGGAGCCGACGTGGACCCGGCCTGGTTCGGGGAGGAGCCGCACCCCCGGCTCGGCCGCATCGACCCGGAGCGGGACGCCTGGGAGATCGCGCTGGTGCGCGCCGCCCTGGCCCTGGAGGTGCCCGTCCTGGGCATCTGCCGCGGCATCCAGGTGCTGAACGCCGCCCTGGGTGGGCCGGTCTACCACGACCTCCCC
The DNA here is from genome assembly GCA_037442985.1 of Clostridiales bacterium. Classification (GTDB taxonomy): domain Bacteria; phylum Bacillota; class Sulfobacillia; order DYIH01; family JBBIPI01; genus JBBIPI01. The sequence continues at coordinate 5,844 of JBBIPI010000088.1, read as the reverse complement.
GCCCAGGTACCCGGCGCCTGGAAGCACGCCCAGGACGCGCCCCGCCCTTATACGACCCACGCCGTGCGCGTGGAGGCCGGCTCGCGCCTGGCCGCCCTGCTGTGGCCGGACGGCGTCCCCGCTCCGCCCGCCCTGGAACTCAGGGTCAACAGCTTCCACCACCAGGCGGTGCGGGATCCCGTCCCGCCCTTCCGCGCCGTCGCCTGGGCCGGTGACGGCGTGATCGAGGCCATCGAGGCCCCCGGCCCCGGCTTCGCCCTGGGCGTCCAATGGCATCCGGAAGACATGGCCGACGCCGGGTCCCTGAACCTCTTCCGCGGCCTGGTGGAGGCGGCGCGGGCGCGCGCCGCCGATCGGGGGACGCTCCCGTGAGCGTGCCGCCCGTGCTGGTGGAGGTGAGGCGGGGCGGGCTGGCGGAGGCGCGCCACCGCGGGCACGTGGCCGTGGTGGACGCCGACGGTCGCCTGGTGGCGCACGCCGGCGACCCGGACCACGTCTCCTTCTGGCGCTCAGCGGCCAAGCCCTTCCAGGCGGCGGCCGTCGTCGCCGCGGGCGCGGCCGACGGCTTCGGGCTGGACGGGGCGGAGCTGGCGGTGATGTGCGCCTCCCACAACGGGGAGGAGGAGCACCTGGAGACGGTGCGCCGGCTGCTGGCCCGGGCGGGCCTGGGCGAGGGGAACCTGCGCTGCGGCATCCACCCGCCGGCGGGCGAGGCGGCGCGGGCGGCGCTGCTGCGGGCGGGGGCCGAGCCCGGCCCGCTCCACAACAACTGCTCGGGCAAGCACGCCGGGATGCTCCTCCTGGCGCGCCACCGCGGCTGGCCGGTGAAGGGCTACACCGACCTGGACCACCCGGTGCAGCGGGCGATGCTGGAGACGGTCGCCGCCGTGGCTGGGGTGGTGCCGGAGGAGGTGGCGCTCGGCGTGGACGGCTGCGGCGTCCCCACCTTCGGCCTTCCCCTGCGGCGCCTGGCCCTGGCCTTCGCCCGGCTGGCGCGTCCCCGGGGGGCTCCCGGGCTGGCCGCCCCCTTGGCGGTCGCCCTGGAGCGGGTCGGCCGGGCCATGGCTGCTCATCCCTCCCTGGTGGCCGGCACCGGCCGTTTCTGCACCGACCTGATGCGGGTGACCGGCGGGCGGCTCCTGGGCAAGGTGGGCGCCGAGGGGGTCTACGGCGTCGCCGTCACCGACCGCGGCTGGGGCGTGGCTGTGAAGGTGGAGGACGGCGGCAGCCGCGGCCTCTACCCCGCCGTCGCCCGCGCCCTGGAGCTGCTAGGGCTGCTGTCGCGCGCCGAGGCGGGGGCGCTGGCCGGCCACGCCCGCCCGGTAGTCCGCAACCACCGCGGCGAGGCGGTGGGGGAGGTGCGCCCCGTGTTCGAGTTCGGCTCCGCGCCGCCGGCCCGTTGACCGCATCCGGGAGCCGCTCTCCGGCTGGCCCTGGCGGGGCCCCAGCCGGCGCTCCCGGCGGTGGCGAGGGCGACGGCGACCGCCTACCGCGAGATCTGCCGCTGCAGTCCGTGCTCCTTGAACATTTCGACGAGGTCGTCGAGCCGCCGTCCGTGCAGTTGGCCTCCCAGAAGGTCCGACTCGCGGGTGAACGCCATCAACCTCCCCTTCTCGACGCGATACCGGCCATCGGGGGCTATGGGAAGATACGTATCGTCCGCTGCCTCCCTCTTTCGGAGGAAGAGCAGCGTTCTCTCCCCGACCTTGTATGGCGGGTCGTCCTCGATGTAATAGCTGTCGTTACCGGTCTTGAACAGGACGATCTCGTCCCGCGGGCTTCCCTTGTAACGCTCCAGGACCTTGACCCTGATGCGTTGCGTCGGCTCCCGATCCTCGCCGGCCGGCTCGTTCGGAGCCGGGACGACGAGGTCCTCGCCTGGTTCGATCGACACTACCTGGGCGAGGACGATGTCGGAACTAGCCTGGATCGCCTCGGCCAGTGTCCTTGGGCGGAAGACCCATGTCGCCATGACGACAGTCCGCCCCGGAGTTTCCGTCATCCCCGCCGGGGGACGGAGGGTGCCTCGGGTTAGAACAAGCCATGCAAGGAAGGCGAGCAAGAGAGGAGCGGCGCCCGCCCGGGCCATCAAACGCCAAGTCCGCATTCTGATCCCTCCTCCCGACATTAGTGGCTGTGGGGATTGGCGTATTTCGCAAGAATGTCATCTACATTATGGTCACCGACGTAATACCATGTGCTGCTATAGTAGCCGAGTCCCATGCAGTCGCCCGTGTTGATGTGGTCGAGTCCGAAGAGGTGGCCTTGCTTGTATTCGGAGCTGCCCGAGTAGTAGGTGTTGTACTTGGCATGGCCGTGCACGATGTGACAGGGGTTGCTCGTTTCGATCAACTCCGCCTTGCCCGCCCAGCCTGTATCCCCGTACCAGCCGTCGAATACGGAAATTTCAGTATGGTAATTGACCGAAGGCAGATCGAGCCAGATGGTGGCGGATCCGTCCCAGTCCGCCCGGGCGTTGTCAGCATCATTCCAGTTGGCTGCATTGTTGTTGACTTCAATGGTTAGTGGAGCTGTGCGGTTCCAGTGCCATGCGTAGGGTCCGCTGCCGACGGAGTTGCAGTACCAGTCGTGGGAGAAGGAACTGTTCGGGGCGGCGATCGTCAACGCAGTAATCGCTAGCACCATTGCAACGACGGCGACGGAGGAAATACCAAAGGCCCCATTCTAGCGATCACCTCCCGATCCTGACTGTCGTACCCATTTACCAGATGGTAGATCGTACAAGGGGAAGATTGGGAGGAAAGGAGACCGGAGCGAGGTCGGAATTGACGGGATGATCCAACTCTCCCATCCTCTCGTCGGGATCCTACAACGTGGGGTAGGACAGTGTCCCGCGACTTTTGCCCGGCACGGGCGGGATTGCCCACAACGTGTGGTGGGGGCGTCGGCCTCGGGCTGGGCGGCCGAGTACGCTGTCCCGGGGTAAGCGTCCGGGCTTCCCGCCGTGGCCAGGACGGCAGCCGCCTGCCACCCGGTCATCCCCTGGAGGTGCGCTGCGGCGAACCCGCCGCCCACGGTGAGCCACGAGACGATGGTGGCCGGATTCACGGCCGTCATGCCGACCCCGTCCAGGAAGGCGCGGGTACCCGTCCCTGCCACCCGGCCGGCGGGGCACATTCCCCCGGCGCTCCACGCCCGGGCAGGGCGCCCCAGGCCATCCGGACCAGGATGAGGGAGCCCGCCAGCGCCAGGAGGGGCGCCACCCAGCGCACCCGCAGCAGGAGGGGTGCCACGCCGGCGTACGTCAGCAGCAGGTAGCCGGTGTCCACCACGGCGGCGCCCAGCCCTACCAGCCACGCGGCACGTGGCCCCCGGACGAGGCCGGTGCGGATGACGGCCAGGTTGACGGGGCCGATGGGCGCCGCCACCGACAGACCCAGGAGCAGGGCGCTCAGGAGCGCGGCGATCACGGTGACCCACCCCCCCGCCAGACCGGCAGGGGTCCGTCCTCTTTCTGTGTGCTGAGCACGATCGTCGTCTGCGTCCGCTCCACGCCCGGTTGGGCCTTGATCTGGTGCGTCGGCAGGTTTTCCAGGTGGGGGGTGTCGCGGCAACGCACCTTCAACAGGCAGGAGGATGGGCCGGTGACCGGGGAAGGCGGAACGGTAGGGGAACGGCTACCCGTCTCTAATATCAGTTGGAGACCCGGAGCCCACCCCTGCCGCGGGCCGTTGCACGGGATCGTCCTGCCTGGGAGGTTGGACGCGTCGAGCACCTTACCGTGGAGGAGGAAGCGCACGTGCTGTTGCTCCAGCCCGAGACGACGCTGGACACGGGGAATGTACGCGACGAGAGAGCTTGCCGACCTGGAGCGGATCTGATCGTGCCCGTTCTGTCCACGAAGAACCTTTCGAGGAGGTGCCGCCGCCCGTGACCGCCATCAGGACCAACCGCGACCGCCTGGTGCGCCTCTCCGTCCAGGGGGAGGTGAGCCACCCCGACGTCTGGTCGCGCTCCTACGACGTGGGGTACGACGGCGTGCCCCGCATCCTGCCCGGCACCGGCGGCATCGTCTACAACGTGCGGGTGGGCGATCCGGCCTTCGGCTGGGCGGCGGACCACGTGGAGCCCGGCGCCAGCGTGCGCGCCAAGGAGAAGGAAGCTAACCAGGGGCTCAACACCTTCGCCTGTATCGGCAACGAGGCGGTGGTGCTGAGCGGCGAGGCCAAAGGGCGCAAGGGGGTGGTGACGGGCAAGCACGGTGGCATCGAGCACGTGCTGGTGGACTTCCCGCCCGAGGTCCTCGAGCAGCTCACCGTCGGGGACAAGGTGCTGGTCCGCGCCTGGGGCCAGGGGTTGGAGATCGAGGGCTTCCCCGGGGTGAAGGTGATGAACCTGGACCCGGACCTCTTCGACCGCCTGGGGGTGCGGGCGGAGGCCGGGCGGCTGGTGGTGCCGGTGGCGGCCGTCGTGCCGGCGGAGCTCATGGGCTCGGGCATCGGCGCCCTGACCTCGGCCCGGGGCGACTACGACATCACCACCCAGGACCGGGAGCTGATCCGCGAGCTGGGCCTGGAGGGCCTGCGCCTGGGCGACCTGGTGGCCATCCGCGACCGAGCCGGCTTCTACGGCCACCAGTACCGGCGCGGCGCCGTGGAGATCGGCGTCGTCATCCACGGCGACTCGTTCGTCTCGGGGCACGGGCCGGGGGTGACCACCATCATGACCGCCCTGGGGGGCGAGATCGTCCCGGAGGTGACGCCCGAGGCCAACATCGCGTACTACCTGGGGCTGCGCCAGCCCGGTTGAGCGGCGGAGGTCTGCCTTGCCCCCGCGGTTCCAGAAGACGACAGGAAAAAATGAGTAGCGGCCCGAATGAGGGGGAAGGGAACGTGTTGACGCCCGGCGGCGTCTAGTACATGGGGCCGCCGAGGGGGAGGAGGCGGGCCGTCCCCCTGCGGTGCGGCCGGACGGGGAGCCCCCGGCTGGCCGCACCGGCCGGCCGGCGGAGGACGGTGCGGGACTATGGGCTTCTTTCAACCCCTTGCCTTCTGGCTCGCGCTGACCATCCCGGTCATCGTGCTCTTCTACTTCCTGAAGCTCCGGCGGCCCGAGCGGCCGGTGTCCAGCGTCCTGCTCTGGCGGCAGGCGGTGCAGGACGCCCGTGCCGCGACGCCCTGGCAGCGGCTGCGCCCGAGCCTGCTCCTGCTGCTGCAAGTCCTGCTGGCGGCCGCCCTGACCCTGGCCGTGGCCCGGCCCTTCCTGCTCGTGGCAGGGGGCGGGGGGCAGGACCTGGTCGTGTTGTTGGATGCCTCTGCCAGCATGCAGGCGACCGACGAGTCACCCGACCGCTTCACCGCGGCGCGAAGGCAGGTGGCCGAGCTCATTGACCGGCTCGGCCCGCGCGACCGCCTGGCGCTGGTCACCCTCTCGGGCGAGCCCGAGGTGCTCGCGCCCCTGACGGGCGACCGCGCCGCGCTGCGCCGGGCCCTGGCGCGGGCCCGGGTCACCGCGTCGCGGGGCCGCAGCGACGAAGCCCTGTCCCTGGCCCTGTCCCTCCTCGAAGGGGGGAGGGGCGGGAGCCTGGTCGTGGTGAGCGACGGGGGGCTGGACGCGCCGGCCGGGGAAGTCCCCGCCGGCGTGCGGGTCCGCCACCTGCGCGTGGGAGAGGGCGCCCGCAACCTCGGCATCGTGGCGTTCAGCGTCCGCCGCGCGCCGGGCGGCGCCGGGTCCGGGGTGGGGATGGCGGCGGCGTGGTCGGCCCTGGTCCGGGTGGCCAACTACGACCGTGAACCGCGCGCGGTCACGGTGGAGGTGGCGGCCGACGGGCGGGTGGCCGAGACGCGTTCCCTCCGCGTGGAGGCGCGCTCGGAGGCGCAGCTC
>JBBIPI010000087.1:0-6617 GCA_037442985.1 Clostridiales bacterium | reverse complement strand
CCCCACCGGCGGTGACCCGCGGGTCGGCATGACCCCCTCGACGGCGCCGCCGCTGGCCTCCGCGTGGACCTTCGACGCGGGCGCGCCCTTCGAGCTGCCGCCAGTGGTGGCGGCCGGGCGCCTGTTCGCCGGCACGGTGGAGGGAACGCTCTACGTCCTCGACGCGGCCACCGGCAGGCTGCTGTGGCGCTACCGCCCCGAGGGCCGGCGGGCCTGGGACGGCTCCGTCGCCGTCGCGGAGGACGCCGTCTACGTGGGCGTCGAGGGCGGCAGGCTGGCGGCGCTCGACCCGGCGACGGGCCGCCCCCTCTGGGAGCGGCAGTTGACAGGCGAGGTGCGCTTCGCGCCGGTGCGCGCGGGCGACGTGCTCTACGTCACCACGACGTTCGTGGGCGCGAGGATGGATTTCGACAAGCAGGGCAAGGCGCGGGCCTACGCCCTGCGGGCCGGGGACGGCCAGGTGATCTGGGAGCGCGTCACCGACAACTTCTCCCTCCGCAGCCCGGTGGTGGCCGGCGGCACCATGTTCGTCGGCGGAGCCTTCCAGGGGCCGCCCCTCGAGGAGGGCGGCTGGACGCGCCTGTACGCCCTGCGGGCCGGGGACGGCGCGGTGCGCTGGACCTACGAGGGGCCGCACGGTCTGATCAAGACGCTGCACGCCACCGGGGACGGACCGGGGGACGTGGTCGCCTTCGTCGGCTACGCCGACGAGATCATCGCCCTGGAAGCGGCCAGCGGGGAGCGGCGGTGGCGGTACCACACGGAGAACTGGACGGACGGCTTCGCCGCCGCGGGGTGGCGCCTGTGGTTCGGGTCGGCCAACGGGTTCATGCACGCCGTGGACGTGGCCACGGGCGAGCCGCTCTGGCGCGAGCGGCTGGACGGGGTGTTCAAGTACCCGGAGGGGCCGCCGGTGGCGCGGGACGGCCTGATCTTCTTCCGCACCACCTACGACGAGCTGTACGCCGTGGACGCCGGCAGCGGGAAGGTGCGCTGGCGCCGGCACGTGGGCGTCGAGGCGCGCTCCAGCGTGGCGGTGGACGAGCGGCACGTGTACGTTACCGGCGTGGACGGGCGGGTGTACGCCTTCCCCCGGCAGGACTAGGCCCGGGCAAGGCACCGCCTCACCGCCCCGGCGCGGGGCAGCCGTAAACGGCGCGCGGCCGGGCCCGATGATGAAGTAGGGAGATACCCAGGCAGCGCGCACCGGCCAGGGGGAGGATGGAATGGACAGGTCCACCGTGATCGCCGCCGTCGCGGGCATAGCCGTCGTCTTCCTCTCGATGGCGGCCGGGGGCGACCTGCCCGTCTTCTGGAGCCTGCCGGCCCTGGGGATCGTCCTGGGGGGCACCGCGGCCGCCCTGTTCGTCCAATACAGCCTCTCGCAGGTGGGGAGCGTGGTGCGGGCGGTGCGCAGCGCCTACTTCCAGCGGCCGCCCGACGCCGCGGGCCTCATCGACCTCTTCGTGCGGCTGGCGGAGAAGGCGCGGGGGCGGCAGATCCTGGCCCTCGAGGAAGAGGCGGAGCACATCGCCGACCCGCTCCTCAGGCGCGGCCTGCAGGCCGTGGTGGACTTCCTGCCGCCCGAGCAGATCCAGGAGATGCTCGACCGCGAGATCACGGCGGTGGCCGACCGCTTCCGCCTCGGGCAGAGCTTCTTCAAGTCCATGGCGGTGCTGGCGCCGGGCTTCGGGATGCTGGGCACCCTCATCGGCCTCATCCAGATGCTGCACAACTTCGAGGACCCGACGGCCGTGGGGCCCGCCCTGGCGGTGGCCCTCCTCACCACTTTCTACGGCGCCCTGATCGCCAACCTGGTGGCCAACCCGGTGGCGGGCAAGCTGCGCCTGCGGGGCGAGGAGGAGCTGCGCTTCCGCTTGATGATGCTGGACGGGATCCTGCTCCTGCAGGAGGGGGCCACGCCCCGCGTCCTGCGCGAGCGGTTGCGCACCCACCTCTCGCCCTACATGCGGCGGCTGCCGCCGGGGGCCATGGCCGACCAGCAGGAGCAGGCCGAGGGGACGGCCCCCGGCGGTGCCGAGGGCGGGGCGGAGGCGAAGGTGGAGGGGCGGCCGGCATGACGGAGCAGGACCTGGCGCGCCCGCGGCCGGAGGAGGAAGAGGTCGAGGAGGGCGTGCCCACCTACTTCATCACCTACAGCGACATGATGACCCTCCTCTTCTGCTTCTTCGTGGCCCTGCTGGCCATGTCGTTCCTGGTGCCGGAGCGGCAGGCCGCCCTGACCGCCTCCATCCGGCAGAGCTTCCCCTCCCTGTTGGGGACGCCGCGCGGGGCAAGCGGCGGCGAAGCGCCGGCGCCCATCGCGCCGGGCCGAGGGCGCGGGGAGGGGGCGCCGGGGGCGGTCGCCCCGGGGGAGGGTACCCCGGGGGAGGGCACGGTGCCGGCGCAGCCCGGGGCCGTCGATCCTGACGCGCTCTACCAGTCGCTGCAGAGCAGGCTTGCCGACCAGGGGGTCGAGATCGTCCCCCAGGAGGCCGGGGTGGTGATCCGCATCAACAGCGCCCTCCTCTTCCCCCTGGGCAGCGACCGGCTCCACCCCGAGGGGGAGCGGCTCCTGGGCGACATCGCCCGCGCCCTGAAGGACCTGCCGGGCGAGATCCGGGTGGAAGGCCACACCGACGACCTGCCCATCCACACCCCCCGCTTCCCCTCCAACTGGGAGCTGTCGCTGGCGCGGGCCGCGCGAGTGGGACGGGCCTTCATCGAGGTCTACGGCATCGACCCCCGGCGGATCGTGCTGTCGGGCTACGCCGACCAGCGGCCCCTCGTCCCCAACGACTCGCCCGAGCACCGGCAGCGCAACCGCCGGGTGGAGGTGTACCTGACGGCCGGTATAGAATAGCGGGGGTGGAGGGTGGACGATGTACGACCTGCTCATCGTCGGCGCCGGCCCCTGCGGCCTGGCCACCGCCATCGCCGCCCACCGGGCCGGGCTGGACTACCTGGTGCTGGAGCAGGGCGGGGTGGTCCACGCCATCTTCCGCTTCCCGCGGGACATGGTCTTCTTCAGCACCCCCGACCTGCTCGCCATCGGCGACGTCCCCTTCATCGTGGCCGGCGAGAAGCCGACGCGGTCGGAGGCGCTCGCCTACTACCGCAAGGTGGCGCAGGCCTTCGGCCTCCGTCTGCGGCTGTACGAGCGGGTGGTGGAGGCCGTCCGGGAGGGGGACGGGTTCGCGGTGCGCGCCGTGCCCACCCTGCCGCCCGACGGCCTGGCGGCCGCGGGGCAGCGGACCTACCGGGCGCGCGCCCTGGCCATCGCCACGGGGTACTTCGACCACCCCAACCGCCTGGGCATCCCGGGCGAGGACCTGCCCAAGGTATCCCACTACTACGACGAAGGCCATCCTTACTGCGGGCTGGACGTGGTGGTGGTGGGCGGCAACAACTCCGCCGTGGAGGCCGCCCTGGACCTGCGGCGGTGCGGCGCCCGCGTCACCCTGGTGCACCGGGGGGAGGGCCTGGGGGCCAAGGTGAAGCCGTGGGTCCGGCCGCTCATCGAGAGCGCCCTGGCCAAGGGGCACATCCGGGCGCTCTTCCGCAGCCGCCTGGTGGAGGTGGGCCCAGAGCACGTGCTCATCGAGCGGGAGGGCGAGCGGGTGAGGCTGGCCAACGACTTCGTCTTCGCCCTCACCGGCTTCCGGCCGGACCACACCCTGCTGCGCCGCCTGGGGGTCGAGATCGACGAGGCGACGGGCGAGCCGCGCCACGACCCCGAGACGATGGAGACGAACGTCCCCGGCCTCTTCCTGGCCGGCGTGGTGGCGGCGGGGTACGACGCCAACAAGATCTTCATCGAGAACGGGCGCTTCCACGGGGAGAGGATCGTGAGGTGCCTCCTGGAAGCCGGCCGGGCGGCGGCCCGCTGAGGGGGAGACGGCCCGTGCGCGTGGGGGCCCACCTGACCATCGCCAAGGGGCTGCCGGAGGCGGCGCGCCTGGCGCGGCGCATCGGCGCCAACACCTTCCAGTACTTCACGCGCAACCCGCGCGGCGGGGCGGTGCGCAGCATGGACGCCGCGGAGATCGCCGCGTGGCGGGAGGCGCGGGCCGAGCTGGACCTCTACCCGGTCGTCGGCCACCTGCCCTACACCGTCAACCTGGCGGCGCGCCGGGAGGAGACGCGCGCCTTCGCCACCCGCGTGCTGCGGGAGGACCTGGCGCGGGCGGCGGAGTACGGCGCCGACTACCTGGTGGTCCATCCGGGGAGCCACGGCGGCGACGGGGTGGAGGCGGGCTGCGAGCGCATCGCCCGCTCCCTGGCGGAGGTCCTGGAGGGCGGCGACGGCCGGGTGACCCTGCTGCTGGAGACCATGGCCGGCCAGGGAACGGAGGTGGGCTTCGCGCCCGCCCACCTGGGACGGATCATCGACCTCCTGGGCCGCCCGCGCCACCTGGGGGTCTGCCTCGACAGCTGTCACCTGTTCGCCGCCGGCTACGACCTCCGGCGGACGGAGGGCATCGACGCCCTCCTCGAGGAGCTGGACCGCGCCGTCGGGCTGGAGCGGGTGGCGGCCCTGCACCTGAACGACTCCAAGGTGCCCCTGGGCGGGCGCCGGGACCGGCACGAGCTGCTGGGGCGGGGCCACCTGGGCGACGAAGGGCTGCGCACCCTCCTGGGCCACCCCTTCATCCGCACCCTGCCGTGGCTCATCGAGACCACCGTGGAGGACTACCTCGACTACGCCGACGAGATCCGGCGGGCGCGGGAGCTGGCCGGCCTGCCGGCCGCGGGGTGAGGGGGGTGGACGCCGCCGCCCTCAAGGAGATGGGCCTCTCCCTCCTGACGGGCGCCGTGCTGGGGGCGGTCTTCCGGCTCTTGGGGTTGCCGGTGCCGGCGCCGCCCGTCCTGGCGGGCGTGCTGGGGGTTTTCGGCATCTGGCTGGGCGCCTGGCTGGTGGGCCGCCTCCGCTGAGGTCATTCCGGCCGCGCGCGATACGTCTCCAGCTCGCTGGCGGTGATCTCCTCCGGCGGGACCAAGCGGTAATGCTTTTCCGATGCGATGCCGATACTGGTCCCGTTGACCTCGAATTCGAAGAGAGCAATCAGGTTCTCGGCCATGAACTGAGCGGCGATGGGGCGCGCTATCAGGGACGGGAATTTCTCCTAAATCTCGTCCGTCTCCACCTGTCCAACAGCGGCTACCGTGGTACGCAAGTGGCTCTGAAGCGAGTGGCACGTGACGCCCGTGAAGATATCGATGAGACGGTTGTAACGAAGCTTGGCAAGCAGCGCCTGCTCGTCGCTGAGGGCGTACCTGGCGATAATCCCCGGCGTCGCGTCGGGGACTTTCGTTTCAGCCATCCCTTCCCTAGGGAGGATAGACGCCAGCTTTGTGGCGACGAAGCAGTAGCGCGCAATCCCGGCAGGAAGGATAACCCATTCCTCCCCTGCAGGAGCCTTCGCCCGGATAGGCTCGGGCAATCCCCTTCGATACCGAAACGTGTAGACCAGGTCGCCCAGGTTCTTCGGCGACTTGCCCCCCAATTCGGAGGCAGCCCGGGACAGGTCGTCCCGCTCGAAGGGGATCTCCCTGGCTCCTGGCACGTAGCGGTCGAGAAACACCTTCGCGATGATCTTGTCGTACAGGTCCACGTCTTCCGGCTCCCCCATGGCTGCCATCCGGTCTGGCCTGACACCGGCTGGGGATCATCCCGGCCAATGGAGCAGGACAACCTCCTCACGCAGGTGCGTCCTGGTGGCGGTGGCCAGCCGGGTTCGAAACAGGTCGATGCCCACGACTTCATACCCGAGGGAGTGGGCGATGTCCGCGAGGAGTTCCCCGGTGCGGATCATGATCCGTAGATAGGAGGCCTGGTCGCCCACCACATAGGCAAGCCGGGCGCCCGGACGGAGCACCCTGCGCAGGCCTGCTAGGTGGCGGGCCATCCCTCCGAAATAGAGCCTCACGACTCTCGGGTAAAGGCGTTCGAATCCGGACGTCTTGCCCAATTCGAGCCGCCGCCTTTCGATGGCCTCGGACAGGCGCTGGATCACGGAATGCCCCGCGACCCATCGGGCGTCATCGTCCTCTTTGTAGACGCCCCGAGTATTGGAGCGGACCAACCTGCGCTTCACTTCCCTTAGGCTACCCTTGTCCCGGATGAAGCCCAGGAGGACCGACTCCAGGCGCGTGGTTCTCGTGTAGTCCTTCTCGTTCGGGTACGGCGGCGAAGTGATGACGGCGTCTACCGATTCCCGTTCCAGCACCTGGTCGACTTGGCGGGCGTCGGCCTGATGGAGGGTCACGGGCGTGTCGCGGCCGAGCCACTGCAAGGCGGTCAGGTCCCCGGCCATCCCGCGCACCGCTGACAACCAAGGGGAGATCACCGGGCTGTCGGCCTTCACGGGTCCGACGCCCACCTCAGGGCCGAAATGCAGGTTGCCGATGGAGGTAACCAGTGCTTTTGCTAGTGCGAGCAGCTCGTGCCGGTGGTACCGCTCGTCCTTCAGGCTGGTCAGGGCCTCGAGAAGGACGAGGGTCTTGTGCAGGGGCAGCTGCGTATTCCGACGAATTCGTCCAGTGATTCCGATTCATCGCGACCAGTGATTCCGATTCAAAGCGACCACTGCTCGCGGCGAGGCGACGCCGGCGCT
>JBBIPI010000086.1:0-6800 GCA_037442985.1 Clostridiales bacterium | reverse complement strand
GGGCGGGCCGGGGCGTCACCGGGGCGGCGGAGCGGGCGAGGCGGTCGGCCGTGGCGAGCGGGCTCCTGGTGCTCGTCGTCGGAGGCGGCCTGGCGGTGGTGGGCGACCTGGGTCGGCAGACGACGCTGATCCCCGGCCACTACCACGCGGTGCTGACGGCCGTGGCGCTGGCGTTCATGGGGCTCACGTACTTGGTGCTCGACCGGGAGGGAGTGAGCCTGCCGCGGCCGCGCTGGGCGGCCGTACAGCCGTACCTCTACGGCCTGGGCACGCTCGCCCTGGTGGCGGGGATGGCCTGGGCGGGCGCGTACGGCGCCCCGCGCAAGACCCCGGGCGCAGGGTGGGTGGTGGACCCCGCAACCCTCCTGGCCTTGAACCTCTGGGGCATCGGCACGCTGCTGTCGGTCGCGGGGGGCGCGGCCTACCTGATCAACGTGGCCTGGGCGGTGGCGAGGTGGCGGGCGGGCGCGCCCGCCGCCGGCGCCAGCGCGAGACGGTAGGCGGTCTGACGGAAGCGACAACCGACCCTCCCCGGCAGGGGAGGGTCTCATCTTTTAGAGGAGAGTTTGAAGTATGGTTGAAGAGAAATAAAGAAAGCCGTTACTATGGAAAGTCTTTTTTTAGTTTTCGCTGATTTCGCAGTTCAAACAGCAGGAATATGCCGCGTCATATAGTACTTATGGCCTGGGGGCTTGGTATGGCTCTCACAAAGTGGGACCCGGAACGGTCCCGCAAACGGAGGTGGTTCTACGTGAGAGGAGCCCGAACCAGGCGGCTCCTGGCGGGCGGCGCGGCGCTGGCAGCGCTGGCGGCGTCGCCTCCGGTGCTCGCGCAGGAGGTGAGGTACCCGCAGACCCTCCTGAAGCCGGCGGGAGACCAGGCTCGCGCCCTCTACGAGGCCATGGCCTGGGACATCGAGTTCATCACCTTCGTGTTCTTCATCGTGTCCCTCATCACCGCCTTCATCCTCATCCGTTTCAAGCACCGGGACGGCGAGGACGGCCTGCCGCCGCAGGCGACGGGGAACCTGCGTTGGGAGCTGGGCGCCTGGCTGGTCCTCATCGTCGGCCTCATCGTGATGGCCCTGCACCCCTTGAAGGCCGAGACGGTCTTCGCTTCCATGCCGAAGGGCGACGACGCCATCGACGTGCAGGTCATCGGCCACCAGTGGTGGTGGGAGATCCGGTACCCGAAGCTGGGCATCGTCACGGCCAACGAGCTGCACATCCCCACCGGCACGCCGGTGCGCATCGCCACGACCTCGGTCGACGTCATCCACTCCTTCGAGATACCGCGGCTGGGGGGCAAGAACGACAGCCTGCCGGGCCGGTGGACCAAGTTCTGGATCGAGGCCGACGAGCCCGGCATCTACCAGGGACAGTGCTTCGAGCTGTGCGGGGCGTCCCACGCGCGCATGCTCGCCCGGGTGATCGCCCACACCCCGGCGGACTTCGAGGCGTGGGTGAGGGCGCGCCAGAACCCCCAGAGCCAGCCTGAGAGCGACCTGGCGCGGGCCGGCGAGCAGACCTTCAAGGCCACCTGCGCCCTGTGCCACACCATCGACGGGACGGCGGCCAAAGGGACGATCGGGCCGAACCTGACGGCCTTCGGCACGCGCACCTCCATCGGCGGCGGCGTCCTGGCGAACACGCCGGAGAATCTGGCGAAGTGGCTCGCCGATCCCGCGGCCATCAAGCCCGGCTCCAAGATGCCCAACTACAACCTGAGCAAGGAGCAAATCGACGGGCTGGTGGCATACCTGATGGGCCTGAAGTAGAGGGAGGGGTGAGAGGATATGGCGGTTGCCGCAGAAAAGCTGGACCTGCCTGTGCGGCAGACGCGGGCGGACAGCGGCCTGCTCGGCCTGATCAGCACCGTCGACCACAAGAAGATCGGCCTGCTGTACCTGTTCACCGGCATCCTCTTCCTGGTGGTCGGGGGCATCGAGGCGCTACTGATCCGGCTCCAGCTCGCCAGGCCGCTCAACACGGTGATCACGGGTGAGACCTACAACCAGGTGCTCACCCAGCACGGGACGGTGATGATCTTCTTCGCCGCCACCCCGATCATCTGGGGGCTGTTCAACTACGTGATGCCCATCATGATCGGGGCGCGCGACGTCGCCTTCCCGCGGCTCAACATGATGAGCTACTGGTGCCTGTTGTGGGGCGGCGTCATCGTCAACGCCGCCTGGTTCCTGGGCGGCGCGGTGGACGCCGGCTGGTTCGCCTACGTGCCCCTGAGCAGCGCGCAGTTCAGCCCGGGCGAGGGCATGAACGCCTACCTGGTGGGCGTCCAGCTCGGCATGCTGAGCACCATGCTGACCAGCATCAACTTCGTGGTGACGATACTGAAGATGCGGGCCCCCGGGATGGGCCTGATGAACATGCCGCCCCTCGCCTGGTTCACGCTCATGACGAGCATCCTGGCCATCACGGCGGGCATCCCCTTCATGGTGGCGATGCTCTTCCTGATGATGGACCGCTGGTTCGGCACCAGCTTCTTCGCGCCGGGCGGCGGCGGTGACGTGCTCCTGTGGCAGCACCTGTTCTGGATCTTCGGCCACCCCGAGGTCTACATCCTGCTGCTGCCGGCGCTGGCCTGCGTCTCCGAGGTCCTGTCGGCCTTCGCCGGAAAGCCGCTCTTCGGCTACAAGTCCATGGTGGCGGCCATCTCGACCATCGGCATCCTGAGCTGGATCGTGTGGATGCACCACATGTACACCGTGGGCGCCGGATCGCCGACCAACACGGCCTTCGTCATCGGCACCAAGGCGGTGTCCGTGCCGGCGGCCATCTTCGTGTTCATCTGGCTCGGCACCCTGTGGGGCGGCCGCCTGCGCTACACGCTGCCGGTGCACTACGCCGTGGCCATGATGTTCGAGTTCTACATCGGCGGCCTGACCGGCCTGGTCAACGCCAGCTCCTCCGTCGACCGGCAGTTCCAGGACAACATGTGGATCGTGGGCCACTTCCACTTCGTGGCCATCGGCGGCATCGTCTTCGGCCTGCTGGCCGGGCTGACCTACTGGTGGCCGAAGATGACCGGCTTCATGCTGAACGAGGCCATCGGCAAGCCGGGCTTCTGGGTCCTCTTCCTCGGCTTCAACCTCACCTTCGCCCCGCAACTGGTCGAGGGGCTGCTGGGCATGCCCCGGCGGGTGTACACCTACCTGCCCGAGCAGGGGTGGGCGGGGCTGAACGCCGTGTCCAGCATCGGCGCCTTCATGCAGGCGGTCGGCATCGTGATCCTCGTGATCGCGCTGCTGGAGAGCGTGCTCTCCCGGCGCCGCGCGACGGCGGACGCCTGGGGCGTCGGGCGGTCCCTGGAGTGGTCGATCCCGAGCCCGGCGCCGGCCTACAACTTCGCCCGCCTGCCCCTGGTGCGGGGCCACGAGGCGCTCTGGCATGAGAAGATGCACGGCGACGGGAAGATGCAGCCGGTGCCCGACGAGGAGGACCACGGGCGGCACGGGAATGCGGTGCACATGCCGTCGCCGTCCTTCATGCCGGCGGTGGTGGGCCTGGGCCTGCTGGTGGCCGGCTTCGGCGGCGTCCTGCCCAACGTGACGCTGGCGATCGCGGGCGGCGTCGTGGTGGCCCTGGGCATCCTGGGCTGGGCGCTGGAGGACGCGCGGGGCTACTACCTCGTAGTGAAGGAGGAAGAGGCATGACGACCAAGGCTGAGGCCGTGGGGCATGCCGCCGGGCACCACGCCCACGCGGCGCTGGACAACCTGAAGCGCGGCGTGTGGGTCTTCCTCGCCTCCGAGTGTATCGTCTTCGGGTCCCTGATCGGGACGTACCTGGCGCTCTGGGGGCGGAGCACGAGCGGTCCCCAGCCGCACGAGATGCTGGCCCAGGTGCTGCCCGAGACGATTGTCGCCACGTTCATCCTGCTGCTGAGCGGGTTCACCATGGCCCTGGCGGTGCACGCCGTCCGGCGGGGCAACGTGGGCGGGCTCCAGCTCTGGACCCTGGCCACCATCGTGCTGGGCGCCGTCTTCCTGGCCTTCAAGATCAAGGACTATGCGCACCTGGTCGGCGAGGGGTGGACGTTCGCCAGCAACATCGGGGCCACCACCTTCTACACGGTGACCGGGACCCACGCGGTGCACCTGGCCGTGGGGTTGGTCTGGCTGCTGGCCGTGCTGGTGAACTCGCTGCGCGGTCGCTACAGCAGCGAGAACGCCACGGCCGTGGAGTGCGCCGGCCTGTACTGGCACTTCGTGGACATGGCCTGGATGGTCATCTTCCCGGTCATCTACCTGCTCGAGTTCGCGCGGTGAGCGCGGGGAAGGGTGGTTGGAATGAGCGCGGAGCTTGAGAGGTCTGGGTCCGGCCGGCAGGCGGCCGCGAGGTACGGGGCGGGGCCGAGCCTGGGCACCTACGTCTTCGTGCTGGCGCTGATCCTGGTGTTCACCGTGGTTGAGATCGCGGTGCTCAACCTGGACTTCCTGGCCGGGGTGCAGAAGCCGCTGATCGTAGCGTTGCTGGCGGCCAACTTCACCCTGGCGGCCCTGTATTACCAGGGTCTGCAGTATGAAGACGGGGTGAGCAAGCTCACCTTCGGCGTCGGGGTGGCCCTGGGGCTGCTGACGGCTGTGTCGCTGGTGATACTGCTGCCGCTGGGGCTGGACATTCGGCCGTAGCGGCACGGCTCGTGGGAGGGGAGGGGGCTCCGGCCGTTGGTGGGCCGGAGCCCCCCTTTTTGCGAGGCCCGATTGCCGTCGGGACGAGGCGCGGTTTATGCTACGGGTTTGGGAGGAAGGATCCGTGAAGCACGCTGTGGCTCTGGTGCTGGCGCTCGTCCTGGCACTGGCGGTCGGGGGAACGGCAGGGGCCAAGACGAGCCTCGTCTCGTCCGTGCCGGCGGACGGGTCGACGTGGACTGAGCTGCCCGCCGAGGTCCGGCTGAACTACTCGGGGGCGATCATCCCCGAGATGAGCACGGTCAGCCTCTTGGACGAGCGCGGGCGGGTGGTGAGCGGGACGCGCCAGCGCAGCGAGGGCGAGCGCACCCTGGTCCTGGAGCTCCCCGCCCTGCCGCTGCGCCCCGGCCGGGCGACGTTCTACGTCCAGGCCCAGGTCGTGGGGCGGGACCTGCAGGTGACGCGGGACCGCATCACCTTCACCGTCCAGACGGGGCCGGCGGGCGCCGGGGAGGAAGCCCGGCGGCCGGGCGTGTCCTGGGCGGTGGTGGGCCTCGTCGCCGTAGCCGGCGCGGGGCTCGTCGCCTTGCTCGTCCTGCGCGGGCAGCGCGCGGCATAAAGGGAGGTGGGGGAGAGAGACTATTGGCGCGACCGGGGAAAGGAGGCGGCAGGCGTTGCAGCTGAACAACGTCATCACCCTCGTGCAGGTCGCCCTGGTCGTCGTCGTAGGCCTCTATCTCTGGAGCCTGGTGAAGAGCCAGCAGGGGGTGCGGGTCGCCGTCCCCAGGGACTCGCGCCGGGAGCTGGAGAAGCTCCAGCGCCTGCGGCAGATCCGGCTGACGGAGCCCCTCAGCGAGAAGACGCGTCCCAGGTCTTTCGAGGACATCGTCGGTCAAGAGCAGGGTCTCAGGGCGCTCAGGGCGGCCCTCTGCGGTCCCAATCCCCAGCACGTGCTGCTCTACGGGCCGCCGGGGGTGGGGAAGACGGCGGCGGCGCGGTTGGTCCTGGAGGAGGCCAAGCGCACCCCCCTCTCTCCTTTCGGGGAGGACGCCCAGTTCGTGGAGCTGGACGGCACCACCGCCCGGTTCGACGAGCGGGGGATCGCCGACCCCCTGATCGGGTCGGTGCACGACCCGATCTATCAGGGTGCGGGCGCCCTGGGGGCGGCCGGCATCCCCCAGCCCAAGCCGGGCGCCGTGACGCGGGCCCACGGGGGCATCCTGTTCATCGACGAGATCGGCGAACTCCACCCGATCCAGTTGAACAAGCTCCTGAAGGTGCTGGAGGACCGCAAAGTCTTCCTGGAGAGCGCCTATTACAATCCCGACGATCCCAACGTCCCCAGGCATATCAAGGACATGTTCGACAACGGCCTGCCGGCGGACTTCCGGCTGGTGGGGGCGACGACGCGCCTGCCCCAGGAACTGCCGCCGGCCCTGCGCTCCCGCTGCGTGGAGGTGTTCTTCCGCCCCCTGACGCCGGAGGAGATCGGCGTCGTGGCGTCCCGGGCCGCCGCGCGGGCCGGCTTCACCTGCGAGGAGGCGGCCCTCGAGGTGATCAAGTGCTATGCCGCCAACGGGCGCGAAGCCGTCAACATCGTCCAGGTGGCCGCGGGCCTCGCCCAGAGCGAGGGGCGGACGACCATCCGCTCCCAGGAGGTCGAGTGGGTGGTGGCCAACGGGCAGTACGACCCGCGGCCCGAGCGGAAGGTCCCGGCGCGGCCGCAGGTGGGACTGGCCAACGGTCTGGCCGTGACGGGGCCGAACACGGGCATCCTCCTGGAGATCGAGGCCACGGCGAAGCGGGTGGATCCCGGTAAGGGGGGTGTCACCGTGACGGGCGTGGTGGAGGAGGAGGAGATGGGCCTGCCCGGCCACGTGCGCCGGCGCAAGAGCATGGCCCTGGCCGCGGTGGAGAACGTGCTGACGGTGTTGCGCCACCACCTGGACCAGGACCCGCGGGACTACCTGATCCACGTCAACTTCCCCGGCGGCCTGCCGGTGGACGGCCCCTCGGCCGGGGTCGCGCTGGCTGCCGCCGTCTGCTCGGCGCTGCTGGGCGTGCCCGTGGACAACAAAGTGGCCATGACCGGCGAGCTGTCCATCCGGGGGCGCGTCCGGCCCGTCGGCGGCCTGGTCCCGAAGATCGAG
>JBBIPI010000085.1:0-6804 GCA_037442985.1 Clostridiales bacterium | reverse complement strand
ACGGAGTGTCCGCCATGACCGTACGTACCACGCCCCCGTTCCGCGCCGACCACGTCGGCAGCTTCCTGCGCCCGGCCTACCTGCTCGAAGCGCGCGAGAAAAAGGCGCGCGGCGAGATCGGCGCGGAGGAGCTGCGCCGCGTCGAGGAACTGCGGAGATCCGGGGGCGCGGGGAGGAGATCGCGCGGCGGGGGCGAATGACGGAGCGGCGGGCGGCCGGGACCGTGCCGACAGGGAGGCGGAGAGGCAGGGCCCGGCGGTTGCGCGCAGGCTTCGCGGACGGGCCGCGGGCCGGAGGAGGTTGGGCGCGGTGATCACCCGCACGAAGGAGACGGTGGCCATGCCCCACCTGCGGGAGACCGACCCGGAGGTGCACCGGCTCATCCTGGCGGAGGGGCGCAGGCAGAACGAGGGGCTGGAGCTCATCGCCTCGGAGAACTTCGCCAGCCCGGCGGTGCTCGAGGCGATGGGCTCCTGCCTCACGAACAAGTACGCCGAGGGTCTGCCCGGCGCCCGCTACTACGGCGGCTGCGAGGTCGTGGACCAGGTGGAGGAGCTGGCGCGGGAGCGGGCCAAGCGCCTGTTCGGGGCGGAGCACGCCAACGTCCAGCCCCACTCGGGCGCCCAGGCCAACATGGCCGTCTACTTCGCCACCCTCCAGCCGGGCGACACCGTGCTCGGCATGAACCTGGCCCACGGCGGCCACCTGACCCACGGCAGCCCCGTGAACTTCTCGGGCGTCCTCTACCGCTTCGTCCCCTACGGGGTGGACCCCGAGACGGAGACCATAGACTACGACCAGGTGGCCGAGCTGGCGCGGCGGGAGCGGCCGCGGCTCATCGTGGGCGGGGCCAGCGCCTACCCGCGCGTCATCGACTTCGCGCGGCTCCGGGCCATCGCCGACGAGGTGGGCGCCGAGCTTATGGTGGACATGGCCCACATCGCCGGCCTGGTGGCGGCCGGCGAGCACCCGAGCCCGGTCCCCCACGCCCACTACGTGACCTCCACCACCCACAAGACCCTGCGCGGCCCGCGCAGCGGGCTGATCCTCTGCCGGGCCGACCGGGCGCGCGCGGTGGACAAGGCCGTCTTCCCGGGCATCCAGGGCGGGCCGCTCATGCACGTGATCGCCGCCAAGGCCGTCTGCTTCCAGGAGGCGCTCCAGCCCGCCTTCCGGGAGTACCAGCGGCAGGTGGTGCGGAACGCCCGCGCCCTGGCGGAGACCCTGGCCGGCCACGGCCTGCCCCTGGTGTCGGGGGGCACGGACAACCACCTGATCCTGGTCAAGGTCCGGCCCTGGGGGCTGACGGGCAAGGAGGCCGAGGCCATCCTGGGCCGGGTCGGCATCACGGTGAACAAGAACGCCATCCCCTTCGACCCGGAGAAGCCGGCGGTGACCAGCGGCATCCGCCTGGGCACCCCGGCGCTCACGACGCGGGGGATGGGCGAGGCGGAGATGCGCGAGATCGGCGAGCTGATCGTGCGCGCCCTGCGGGCGCGGGAGGACGAGGCGGAGCTGGCCCGGGTGCGCCGCCGGGTGGCCGAGCTGTGCGCCGCCTTCCCGCTCCCCTACCCGATGTAGCGGCTGACCGGCGGAGCGCGACCGCGCTTGGTGGTGGCCATTCGCTGAAAGGTGGGTGAGCGTTGACGAGGGTGCTGGTGATCCACGGGCCGAACCTGAACCTCCTGGGCCGCCGGGAACCGGAGGTCTACGGCACCGCGACCCTGGAGGAGGTCGACCGGCGGCTGGCCGAGCGCGCCGCCGCGCTCGGGGTGGAGGTGGAGACGGTCCAGTCCAACCACGAGGGGGAGATCGTGGATGCCATCCAGGCGGCGGCCGGCCGCTTCGACGCCATCGTCATCAACCCCGGCGCCTTCACCCACTACAGCATCGCCATCCGCGACGCCCTGGCCGCCGTTGGCCTGCCGGCCGTCGAGGTCCACCTGTCGAACATCGCCGCGCGCGAGCCCTTCCGCCGCCGCTCCGTCATCGCCCCCGTCTGCCGGGGCACCGTGGCGGGCTTCGGCCCCCTGAGCTACCTGCTGGGGCTGGAGGCGGCCGCCGCCCTGGCGCGTCCCCGGGGATGAGATCCGTGGAGGTCGCGGCGCGGCGCCTGGCCCGGCTGCGGGCCCGCCTGGCGGAGCTCGACCTGCCCGGCCTGCTGGTGACGGGCGCGGCCAACGTCCGCTACCTGAGCGGGTTCGCCGGCGAGGGGTTCCTGGTCGTCACCGCCGACGGCCAGTGGCTGGTGACCGACGGCCGCTACGAGGAGGAGGCCGCCGCCGCGGCGCCGGCCTGGGAGCTGGTCTCCTACCGGCGCGAGGAGGAGCTGAAGGAGTGCCTGCGCTCCCTGGCGCGCGAGGCGGGCCTGGCGCGGTTGGCCTGCGAGGCCGCCCACCTCTCCCTGGCCCGCCACCGCTGGTTCGCCGAGACCCTGGAGGGCGTGGAACTCGACCCCCGGGAGGGCCTGGTCGAGGGGCTGCGCCGCGTCAAGGACGCCGAGGAGGTGGCGCGCATACGGCGGGCGCTGGCCCTGGCGGAGGAGGCCTTCGCGCGGCTGCTGCCGCGGATCGCGCCCGGGCGGAGCGAGCGGGAGCTGGCCGTGGAGCTGGAGTTCACCATGAGGGAGTTGGGCGCCGACGGCCCGGCTTTCGAACTCATCGTCGCCTCCGGGCCGAACGCGTCCCTGCCCCACGCCCGGCCGGGCGGCCGGCGGCTCGAGCGGGGCGACCTTTTGCTCCTCGACTTCGGGGCGGTGTGGGAGGGCTACCGTTCGGACACCACCCGCACCGTCGTCGTGGGTCCGGCCGGGCCGCGCCAGCGCGAGGTGTATGAGGTAGTACTGGCGGCGCAGGAGGCGGCGCTGCGCGCCGTCCGCCCCGGGGCCACCGGCGGGGAGGTGGACCGGGCGGCGCGGGCGGTGATGGAGGAGGCGGGGTACGGGGAGCGCTTCCTCCACGGCACCGGCCACGGCGTCGGCCTGGAGATCCACGAGGCGCCCCGCCTCTCGCCCGGGCGCGAGGACCGGCTGGAGGCGGGGATGGTCGTCACCGTGGAGCCCGGGATCTACCTCCCCGGCTGGGGGGGCGTGCGCCTCGAGGACCTGGTGCTGGTGACCGAAGAGGGCGGGCGGGTGCTGAACGAGCTGCCGAAGGAACTGCAGGTCCTCTGAGCGAATCCTCTCCGCGCGGCGCGCCCGCCGGGCGCCGTTGCGCTGCGGGCGCGGGGCGGGACGGTGGAGGAAGGGGGAAGGCCATGATCAACACCAACGACCTGAAGGGCGGCATGACCATCGAGGTGGACGGGCAGCCCTACCTGGTGCTGGAGGCCAACCACCACAAGCTCATCGGCCGGGGCGGCGCCATCGTGCGGACGAAGCTGCGCAACCTGGAGACCGGCGTCATCGTGGACCGGACCTTCAACGCCGGCGACAAGGTGCCCCGCGCCCAGGTGGAGACGCGCCAGGTGCAGTACCTTTACAGCGCCGGCGACGAGTATCACGTCATGGATCTGGAGACGTACGACCAGTTCCCGCTCCGCCCGGAGCACCTGGGCGACGCCGTCAGGTTCCTCAAAGAGAACATGGAACTGACCGTCGTCTCCTTCAAAGGCCGCATCGTCGCCGTGGAGCTCCCGATCACCGTCGAGCTCAAGGTGACGGAGACCGACCCCGGCGTCCGCGGCGACACGGCGGCGGGCGGCTCCAAGCCGGCGACGCTGGAGACGGGCGCCGTGGTGCGCGTCCCCCTCTTCATCAACCCCGGCGACACCATCCGGGTGGACACGCGCACCGGGGAGTACGTCGGCCGCGTGTAGCGCCTAGATGACGCCCTTCTTGGCCGGTACGTAGGTGGGCTGCTGGCCGTCGGCATAAGTTAAATGGTTAAACCATCCTAACGGAGCCTCAGACAGTGGTGTATCCCCCGGCGGCAAGCGGGCCTTTTCGCCTGCCCCTCAGCGTCTATGTTCCCTGTGGTGCCGCCCCGGCGGAATGGCTTAGCGGCCTGTGGCAGGACCCTCGGGCGCAATCCTTCGTCGGTGAGGAGGCCATTGCCCTGGCACATCGGCGCCGCGCCGATTGTGGACATACTATGCCTCCAGGACGCTCCGCAACGGAGGGATGGACGGTGTCCGAGCTGCAAGAGCGGGTGGCGTACCTGCACGGGCTGGCCAGCGGCTTCAACCTGCGCGAGGGGAGCCGCGAGGGCCAGGTGCTGGCGGACGTCCTCGACGTCCTGGACCTCATGGCGTCGGCCGTGAGCCGGCTGGAGGCGCGCCAGGACGAGCTCGAGTCGTACGTGGAGAGCCTGGACGAGGACCTGGCCGAGCTGGAGGAAGACGTCTACGGGGAGGAGGACGCGGAGACCTGGGAGATCGCCTGCCCCGACTGCGGCACCACCGTGGAGGTGGAGGAGGACGACTACGACGACGAGGGGCGCCTGGAGCTCACCTGTCCGGAGTGCGGCGCGCTGATCCACGACCGGGAAGGGGAGCAGACCCAGGGGAAGAAGGATGGAGACGCCGCGCGCCCCTGAGGCGCCCGCCCCGGCTCCCGGGGCTCCCGGGGTGGAGCCAGGGGCGCCCCAGCAGGAGCGGACGCGCCGGCGCGGCGTGAGGGCGGCGACCTCGCCGGGCGCCACGGCGGAGGCCATCCGCGAACTGGGGGCGCCGGCCCTCCCCCCTTTCCGGAGCAACATCCACTGCCTTACGATCATCGGGCAGATCGAGGGCCACATGGTCCTCCCTCCCCACAACAAGACGACGAAGTACGAGCACGTCCTGCCCCAGTTGGTGGCCGTCGAGCAGGCCCCGGACATCGAGGGCCTGCTCGTGCTCCTCAACACCGTCGGGGGCGACGTGGAGGCGGGGCTGGCCATCGCCGAGGTGATCGCCAGCATGTCCAAGCCCACCGTCTCCGTCGTCCTCGGCGGGGGTCATTCCATCGGCGTCCCCATCGCCGTGGCCGCCGACTACTCCTTCATCGCCTCCACGGCCACCATGACCATCCACCCGATCCGCATGTCGGGGGTCGTGATCGGCGTGCCCCAGTCGTGCGAGTACCTGGCCAAGATGCAGGACCGGGTGGTGAAGTTCGTGGTGGAGAACGCCCGCATACCCGAGGCCCGCTTCCGGGAGCTGATGTTCCGGACGGGCGAGCTCGCGCGGGACGTGGGCACCATCCTGGTGGGCCGGGAGGCGGTGCGCGAGGGCCTGATCGACGAGGTGGGGGGCGTGGAGCAGGCGCTGGCCGAGCTGCGGGAGCTGATCGCCCGGCGGCAGGCCGGGCGCGACGGGAAAGGGCCCGGCGCCCACGGGGTGAAGGGGGACGGGGATGCTCTACACCGTGGTTCCTGTTGAGGATGTCCTGGCGTCGCCCGTCACGCCGCGGGTGGGGGAAGTGGAGCTGGCCGGGCGGCGCCTGGTGGTCGACTTCACGCCCGGCGGTCCCCCCCGCTTGGCGCGGCTGATCTCCACCGACCCGCGCGACTACCTGGACGGTCGCTTGCAGCCCGGGACGGCGCTCCCGTGGGTCGCTTCCCCGGACTCGTCAGCTGCGGATCGGCTGGGGATTGTGGGGGTGTCCCCTCTCTGCTAGATTAGTCCGTTGGGCGAGGCACCGCTCACCGCGCCCGCGAGGGAGGCCCGAGCGCTTGCCGATCTGGAAGGCCGTCTTCCTGGGCGTGGTCCAGGGGCTCACCGAGTTCCTCCCCATCTCGAGCTCGGGCCACCTGGTCCTCTTCGAGCACCTCCTGGGGGTCGAAAGCCCCGGCGTGACCTTCGAGGTGGCGGTGCACGCGGGGACGCTCCTGGCCGTCGTCTGGGTGTACGCCGCCGACCTGCGCCGGATGGTCGCCGCCCTGCTCCGCCCCCCGGCGACGTGGCCGGGGGACCCTGACGCCCGGACGGCCCTGCTGGTGCTGGCGGGGACCGTCCCCACCGGCGTGATCGCCCTGGCCTTCCGCCCGGCCTTCGAGGCGATGTTCAACTCGCTCACGGCCGTCGCCGGCTTCTGGCTGCTCACGGCGGCCATCCTCTGGTACGCCGACGACCGGCTGGCGCCGGGAGGGAGGGGACCGGCCGCCATGACCCTCGCCGACGCCCTTTTCGTCGGCGTCCTGCAGGGGGCGGCGGTGGCGCCAGGGCTCTCGCGCTCGGGACTCACCCTGGCAGGCGGCCTGGTGCGGGGCATCGAACGGGCGACGGCGGCCCGCTTCTCCTTTCTCCTCTCCCTGCCCGCGGTGACAGGAGCCGTGCTCCTCGACGTCAAAGATATCGTATCGGGAGGGACCGGCCTCGGCCCGCTTCCCCTGGTGGTCGGCGCTGCCTCGGCGGCCGTATCGGGGGTGGCGGCCATCCGGTTCCTGCTGCGCGTGCTCGGGGCAGGCCGCCTGCGGGCATTCGCCTACTACGTCGGGGCCCTGGGGCTGGGCGTGCTCGCCTGGCGGCTTGCGGGACGCTGAGGCGACCCCGGGCCCCGAGGAGGGGTGCCGGCCCTTGGCCCGGCGGCGCAACGGGCGCAAAGCCAGGCGTCTCCTGCGGAAGCTGGAGCTCCCGGAGCCGCAGCGGCGGGAGATACGGGCCCTGTTGCTCCTGAGCGCCTCGATCCTCCTTGTTTACGCCCTGTACGCGTCGGAACCGGGCTGGCTCGGACGGGCCGTGTGCGCCGGGGTGCGCCTCGCCCTGGGGAGCGCCGCACCCGTCCTGCCGCTCCTGACCGGCCTTTGGTCGGTGGCCGCCCTGCTGGGGAAAGAGAGGAGTCTGACGCCGGCCCGCCTGCTCGGCGGCGCCCTGGCGGCGGTCCTG
>JBBIPI010000084.1:0-6829 GCA_037442985.1 Clostridiales bacterium | reverse complement strand
CGCCCCGGCCGGCGGCCCGGGCGGCCGCGTACGTGCCGTGCGCCGCGGCCGTGGCCGGGAGCGCCGCGCCCAGGCGGTGGGCTTCCAGGAGGGCCAGCCCCAGGTCCTTCTCCATCCACCGGAGCTGGAAGGCGGGCGGGAAGCGATCCGCCACCATCAGCGGGACCTTCGCGCCCAGGATGGGGGCACCGGCGGGGCCCTCCACGAGCATCCGCGCCAGCCGCTCCCGGTCGAGCCCCAGCCCCTCCGCCAGCGTCAGCGCCTCCCCCGCCGCCGCCACCAGGGTGCCGGTAAGCATGTTGAAGACGACCTTGGCGGCCGCCCCCTGGCCGGCCGGCCCCAGGTGGTGCGCCGCGCTCCCCATGGCCTCCAGGAGGGGCCGGGCCCGCGCCACCGCCTCCTCCTCGCCCCCCACGAGGAAGACGAGCTTCCCCTCCGCCGCCGGCTGCACGCTCCCAAGGACCGGCGCGTCCACGAACCGCACCCCGGCCGCGGCGGCCGTCGCCGCCAGCGCCCGCGCCGCCGACGGGCCGATGGTGGAGCAGTCGATCCACAGCGTGCCGGGGCGGCAGGCTGGGAGGAAACCGTCGGGTCCGGCGGCCACCGTCCGAACCACGTCCGGGGTGCTGAGCATGGTCACCACGAAGTCCGCCCCGGCCGCCGCCTCGCCCGGCGTGGCCGCCAGCCGCCCACCGGCCTCGACGAGGGGCTGGCCCTTGCCGCCGGTCCGGTTCCATCCGGTCACAAAGAACCCCTTGCGCTGGAGGTTGAGGGCCATGGGCAGGCCCATGGCGCCCAGGCCCAGGAACGCGACCCTGCCTGCAGGCACGGCTCTCTCCCCTTCTTCTCGCCTCGCCCGCTCCGCAGGAGGACGGGCGCTGGAATAAGAATACAACATGCGCAGCGAGACGGAGGAGAGGAGTCGGGGGCAGGACGGCGAACCCGCGCTGCTCGTTCTGCGGACAGCCGCAGGCCGGCGGGACCAAGCGGCTCGCCGCCGGGCCTCGGCCCTCCACGGCCATCTGCGCCCGCTGCGTGGAGGCGGCGGCCCGCGCGCTGACGGGCTGCGTCCCTGTGGACCCAGACACCCTCTCCGGCCCGCCGCCGGCCCGCACCGTGCCCCGGGCGCGGCTGGAGGAGGCATCGCGGGCGCTCACGGAACGGGAGCAGCCGTTGGTGCGGCTGCGTTCAGGAAGTGGCGCGCGCCTTCGGCGCGAGCCGAGAGGCGGCACCGGCGCCAGGTGGCATAAGCCGCGACCCTTCCTGGCAACATAGCCTCAGATCGACAGCGCCGGGAGGTCAAGGTGTGAACTACCCCGTCCTGGAGGTGCCGGTCCTCGGCGGCCTGATCATCGCCATCATCTCGGTATTCCACGCCTTCTTCGCCCACTTCGCCGTAGGGGGCAGCCTCTACCTGGTGCTGACGGAGGCGCGGGCCTACCGGGACGGGGACAAGCCGCTCCTGGAGTACACGCGCAGCTTCTCGCGCATCTTCGTGCTCCTTAGCCTGGTCTTCGGGGCCGTGACGGGCGTGGGGATCTGGTTCACCATCGGCTCCGTGGCGCCGGCCGTGACCTCCTCCCTCATCCACCTCTTCGTCTGGTTCTGGGCCATGGAGTACGTGCCCTTCTTTGCCGAGATCACCGCCTCCCTCGTCTACTACTACACCTGGGACCGCCTCAGCCCCCGGCTGCACCTGGCGGTGGGCTGGCTCTACTTCATCGCCGCCTACTCCAGCCTGGTCTTCATCAACGGGATCCTCACCTTCATGCTCACCCCCGGCGCCTGGCCGCGCACGGGGAACCCGTGGCACGCCTGGCTCAACCCGGCAGCGCTCCCCTCCCTAGTCATGCGGACGTCGGTAGCCCTGGCCCTGGGCGGCCTCTTCGGCCTCCTGGCCGGGTCGCGGCTGCGGGACGAGGGGCTGCGCCGCCGCGTCGTCCGCTACTCGGCCACCTGGCTCTGGCCCGCCTTCGTCGGGCTGCCCCTGGGCGGGCTCTGGTTCGTGAGCGTCATCCCCGAGGGAGCGCGCGCCCAGCTTCTCGGCGGGGCGCCGGCCATCACCATCTTCACCGCCCTGGCGCTGGTGCTGTCCGTGATCATCCTCCTCTTCACCTACCTGGGGCCGTACCGGGAGCCGGGCCGCGTCTCCTTCCCCCTGGCGCTCCTCTTCGTCACTCTGGGGCTCTTGGTGACGGGCGCCTCGGAGTGGGTGCGGGAGGCGGTGCGCAAGCCTTACGTGATCTACGGGTACATGTACGTTAACGGCATCCGGCCCCAGGACGTCCCCGAGATCAACCGCCGCGGCATCCTCCAGGTGGCCCGCTGGGCGCGGCCGGTGCCGGAGGGGGACACCATCGCCATGGGGCGGGAGGTCTACCGCCTCCAGTGCCTCTCCTGCCACACGGTGGACGGCTACAACGGGATCCGCAGCCTGGTGCGCAGCTGGACGCCGGAGTTCGCCGACTACCAGCTGCGCCACCTGAACCGCCTCAAAGGGTTCATGCCGCCCTTCACCGGTACGGAGGAGGAGCGGCGGGCCCTGGCCGCCTACCTGGCCAGCCTCAACCCCCGGCCCCTGCCGACGGCCGGACCGGCGCCCGCGCCCGGGGCCGGCGGCAGGGCACGCTGAGATGAGGAGGGAGACCGCGCCATGATCCTCCCCGCCCCCGACCCGCTGCCCCTGCCCGGGCCGGTGTGGCTGCTGAAGTTCCTCCTGGTCCTGGGCTGGTTCCTGCACGCCCTGCCTATGTACGGGCTCCTGGGCGGAGGGCTGGTGGCCCTCTACGCGGAGGCGGCCGGGGTCCGGAGCGAGTTCCACCGCCTCCTAGCCCGCCGCCTGTGGGCCATCCTGCCCGGCGTGATGGGGATCGCCATCACCTTCGGCATCGTGCCCCTCCTCTTCCTGCAGGTGCTGTACGGGCAGGCCTTCTTCACCACCGCCGTCCTGGCCGCCTGGCCCTGGCTGTCGGTGATCCCCGCCCTCCTCCTCGCCTACTACGGCGTGTACGCCAACGCCTTCTGGGGCGACCGGCTGGGCGGCTGGCGCTTCTGGATCGGGCTGGGGAGCTACCTCCTCATCGGCTGGGTCGGATACCAGTTCACGAACCAGGTGCGCCTCATCGAGCAGCCCCACCTGTGGCCGGGCCTGGCCCGCGACCCGGCCGCCGAGGGTCTCTTCCTGGCGCGGGACGGCGCCAGCCTGGCCCGCTTCCTCCACTTCTTCGGCGGCGCCGTGGGCTTCGCCGGCGCCCTGGTGGTGCTCCTGGCGGGGTACCTGCGCCGCTGGCGCGAGGCGGACGCCGACTTCACCGCCCGGACGGCGCGCCTGGGGGGACGCTGGGCGCTGGTCGGATTGGGCGTCCAGGTGGCCGGCGGGGCGGCCTTCCTGCGCGCCGCCGCGACCGCACTCGCCCTGCCGCCCGCCTGGCCGACGGTGCTCCTGGCCTGGGCCGGCCTCACCGCCCTGGCCGCCCTCTTCCTGATCGTGGGGCAGGGGCGCCGCGACCCGCTGGCCCCCGGCCTGCTGGCGCTGCTGGTCCTGGTGCCGGCGGTGGCCCTCTCCGCCCTCCAGCGCCTGTGGCTGAGGGAGGCCACCCTGGCCGGGTTCCTGGAGGTGGAGACCCTGCCCGTCGCCTTCCAGGCAGGGCCGTTCCTGGTCTTCGCCGTGGGCCTGGTGCTGGCCATCGGGATCATGAGCTGGGTGATCGCCGCGGCCCTCGCCCCCCGGGCCCCCGGGGCGCCAACGGCCCGCGACCTGCCCGTGGCCCGGCCCGCCCCGGCGCCCGCCTCCACCTGGGCGCGGGAGGCCATGGGGCGCCTCCTCCGCCCCCGCCGCCGGGTCTAGCCTGGTCGGCCGGCGGTCGCGCCGGCCACCGCGGCTACGGTCCCCGCGGCTCACCCAGGACAGCCGTCAGGGCAGCGAGGATGGCGTCCTCCCCCGCCAGGCGGCCCACTCCTTCGTAGCCCTCCGCCAGGGGGCCATGCTCGGGGCCGACGAAGCGATACCCGAGGGCGCGTAGGGTCGCCACGTTCCGCTGCACCACGGGGTTCTGCCACATGTGGGCGTTCATGGCCGGGGCCAGCACCACCGGCACGCGGGTCCCCAAGGCCAGGAGGACGGTGGTGGCGGCGTCGTCGGCGAGCCCCGCCGCCAGCCGCCCGATCAGGTCGGCGGTGGCCGGGGCCACCAGGGCGGCGTCGGCGGCGTCCGCCAGGCGGACGTGTTCCAGGGCGGCCCCGGGCGCGAAGAGGTCGTGCAGCACCGGCTGGCCCGACAGGGCCTCGAAGGTGGCCGGCCCCACCAGTTGCGCCGCCTCGCGGGTCAAGACCACACGCACCAGCGCCCCGGACTGCTTGATCCGCCGCACCAGCCCCGCCACCTTGTAGGCGGCGATGCCGGCGGCCACGGCCACGATGATGTTCCGGCCGGCCAGCGGCCCGGCCGCGGGGGCCGAGGCGGCCGGCACGCCGGCGGCAGCGGACACCTCCTGGGCGGCGTCGGCGCGCCGGGGGCGGGTGGCCAGCGCCTCCGCCACCCGCTCCAGCACCGCCAGGGCGATGGCCTCCTTCCCCACCACCTTGAGGGGCGCCTCCCCGCCGGGGCCCACCAGCAGGGCCGCGTGCTCCCCGCGGCGCACGCTTTCCAAGGCGTTGGCCACCACCAGGTCGGCCCCGTAGCGGGCCAAGGCGGCCCGCCCCGCGGCCGCCAGCGCCCGCTCGTCGGCGCCCGCCTCCAGCTTGAAGGCGACCAGGTAGGCGTGCGGGTCCAACTCCCGGATCAGGGCGACCACCTTGGGCGTCGGCACCAGCCGGACCGTCCACGCCGCCGCCGAGGGGACCTTCCCGGGCCGCGCCTCCGCCGGGGCGAAGTCGAGCACCGCCATGCTGTGGATGACGGCGTCATAGCCCCGGCCGCCCACCTCCCGCCGCACCGCGGCCACCAGGTCGTCCACCGTCTCCACTTCCTCCACCGTGAGCCGACCAGGGCAGGGGGCCGGGGCGGCGCTCCCCTTCCCCCGCAGGTAGTGGACCCGCCAGCCGCGCGCGCAGGCGGCCTCCGCCAGCAGCGCCCCCAGGCGGCCGGTCGACTCGTTGGTGAGGAAGCGCACCTCGTCCAGGTAGGCCCGCGTCGGGCCTCCGGTGACGAGCACCCGCGGCGTCACCGCCGCTCACCCCCGGGGTTGACTGTCCATGCACCAA
This sequence comes from Clostridiales bacterium, assembly GCA_037442985.1. GTDB lineage: Bacteria > Bacillota > Sulfobacillia > DYIH01 > JBBIPI01 > JBBIPI01. The sequence goes on along the minus strand of JBBIPI010000084.1, from coordinate 1,627 downwards.
CCCTCATAAATATAAGCAAGCCGCGGCAAGGTGCCCAGCGGACGCGGGCACACTAGCAGGGGGTGACGCCCGTGAGCCGTGCGGAGGACCGGCGCGCCCGCTCCGACGGCGTGCGCGCTCCCCACGACCTGGAGCACGTCCCGGAGCTGTCCCCCTGGGACGCGCACCTGGCCGACTCCCTCCTGCTGAACAAGCTTCTCCTCTGGAACCAGCCCCACCTGCTGGCGCGCCACGCCCTCACCCCGGACGAGCTGCCGCTCTGGGAGGGTCCCTTCCACGCCGGGGTGGACCCGGAGGGATAGGCCGGCAGGCCTAGACGAACTCGGCGAGGAGGCTCTCCCACCGCTCGCGGCCGAGCGCCCCGTCCAGCTCGGCCAGGGGAACGGCAGGGAAGCCCAGGAGGGCGTCCTCGTAAGCCGGCCGCTCCTCGGGGTGGGCGTAGACCAGGCCATCCACCAGCCCGTCGCTCTCCAGCACTACGCGCAGGGCGGCCACGCGGTCGCGCGGGTCGTGGGCGCCGTCCAGCCGCCGCACGTTGGCCCGGTAGAAGTCGTAGCCGTACTCGGGGTTGAAGGTGACGCAGGGGCTGAGCACGTTCACCAGGGCGAAGCCCCGGTGGCGGATCCCCCCGGCGAGGAGCTCGGCCAGGCGCGCCGGGTCCCCCGAGAAGCCCTGGGCCACGTAGGTGGCGCCGGCGGCCAGGGCCAGGGCGAGGGGGTTGACGGGCAGCTCCACCGCCCCGGCCGGGGTGGTCTTGCTCTTCAGGCCGCGGCGGCTGGTGGGGGAAGCCTGGCCCGTGGTCAGGCCGTAGATGTTGTTGTCCATGACCACGTAGGTGAGGTCAACGTTGCGGCGGATGGCGTGGATCAGGTGCGAGAGGCCGATGGCGTAGCCGTCCCCGTCCCCGCCGGCGGCGATCACCGTGAGGTCGCGGTTGGCCAGCTTGACCCCGGTGGCCACGGGCAGGGTGCGGCCGTGCAGCCCGTGAAAGCCATAGGCGCCGAAGTACGAGGAGATCTTCCCGGAGCAGCCGATCCCCGACACCAGGCAGACCCGATCCGGGTCCAGGCCCAGGGTGGCCACCGCCCGCTCGAGGGCCGTGAGCACGCCGAAGTCGCCGCAGCCCGCGCACCAGGTCGGCCGCGGCCGGGCCGCGCTCGACCCCCGGCCCCGGCCGTTCACCATCCCACCAGCACCTCCCGGCAGCGCCGCTCCACCTCGCGCAGGGTGAGGGGGTTGCCGTCGTACTTCCGCAGGTCGTAGGTCGGCGGCAGGGGGCCGGCCTCGCGCCGCAGGAGCCCGGCGAACTGGCCGGTGGCGTTGTGCTCCACGACCAGCAGGTGGCGCGCCCCGGCCAGGCACCCGCGCACCCGCTCGGCGGGGAAGGGCCACAGCTGCCCCAACTGGAGGTGAGCGACGCGCCGCCCCTGCGCCGCCAGCCGCCGGCGGATCTCGTCCAGGACGCCGAAGGTCGAGCCCCAGCCGACCAGCAGCAGGTCGGGCCCCGGCGGCCCGGCGTAGTGCACGCCGGCCTCGCCCAGGTCGAGCCCGCGCACCTTGGCCAGGCGGCGGTCCATCTGGCGGGTGCGCTCGCGGGGATCCTCGGTGATGCGGCCGGCCTCGTCGT
>JBBIPI010000083.1:0-6895 GCA_037442985.1 Clostridiales bacterium | reverse complement strand
CACCTCGGCCAGGATCTCCTTGCGCTCCGCCGGCCGGGCGATGGTGAAGAGGTCGGCCCGCCCCTGGAGCACCAGGGCGCTGTGGACGAAGGTGCGGTAGTCCAGGCGCACCACCCGCTCGATGCGCTCCTGGGTGTCCTGGACCCTTTCCGCCGTGAGCGGGCGCCACCGGTCGCCGGCGCGGACGTGGAACTCCAGCACCGACGCGCGCTGGCGCTGCCGCTTGCGCAGCACCCGGTAGAGCTGCCCCTCGGCCTCGAAGACGAGCTCCAGCTCCATCTCTTCCGCACCGGTGCGGATGAGGTCGTCGCTGCCCGCGCCCCGGGCGTCCGTGCCGCGCGCCTGGCCCCAGAGGGCGAAGGTGAGGGCATCGACCACGGCGCTCGACTTGCCGTGGCCGTTCTCGCCCACCACGCAGGCCAGGTCGAAGGCGCCGTAGTCCAGGGTCACCGGCTCGTCCCCGTAGCTGAGGAAGTTGCGCAGGGTGAGACGCACCGGCATCATCCCGCCCCCACCTCCGCGTCCGCCTCCCGGAGCGCCTGCTCCAGCGCCCGCGCCCGCTCCATCAGCCCCTCCACGTCGAGGGAGGGCCGCCGACAGGTGCGGAAGTAATGCTCGAGGGCCGCCAGCGGCTCCACCCGCTCGCTGAGGCCCGGGCTGCGCAAGGCTGCCGCCGTGGCGGTCCACTCCTTCTGCACCGGCAGCACGTAGTGGGCGCGCTCCTCCAGCGCCTGGACCACCTCGCGCTGGCGCACCTCCGGCCAGCGCCGCTGGTCGATCTCCACCACCAGCTTGACCACGGCCCCCTCCAGCTCGCGGCCCGCGAGGGCCTCCAGGATGACCGCCGTCGGGTCGGCGGCGCCGTCCGGCACGCGCACCCGCACGGTGACGAACGGCCGCACCCGGTTAGGGACGAACTCGTGCCGGGCCGCGCCCCGCACCAGGTCCACGACGACGAAGCCCTTGGGCTCGCCCTCCTCCCCGAAGTCCACCCGGTCCAGGCTGCCGGAGTAGACCACCTTGCCCTCGGCTCCCAGCACCTGATAGGGGTGGAGGTGCCCCAGGGCGACGTAATCGAACTCGGGCCGTTCCAGGGCGGCCACCGGCACGACCATGTCCGTCCCCAGCATGATGCTGCGCTCCGACCCGGCGCGTCCCCCGGCCACCGACAGGTGGGCCACCAGGAGGGCGGGCGTCTCCGGCTCTCCGCGGCGGGCCGCCTCCACCCCCGCGGCCAGCTCGGCCACCAGGGCGGCCACGCGCTCGGCCAGCACGGCGTTCACCTCGTCGACGCTCAGGTCCCGGTACTCCTCCCGCGCCAGGAGGCGGGTGCGGGGGACGTAGGGCAGGCCGGCGACCAGCGCGGGCCCGCGCCGGGTCTGGATCCGCTCCACCCCGGGCCGCGCGAACACCGTCACGCCGGGCACCTGCAGGGCGGCATAGATGTCCAGGCTGCTGGCCCGCCCCGCCGCGTTGGGCACGTCGTGGTTCCCCACCACGAGCACCACGGGGATGCCGTGCCGCACCGCCCTCATGATCCGGCGGGCGAACTCGCGCTGCTGGGTGGGGTTCGGGTCCCGCGCCTTGAAGGCGTCGCCGGCGAAGACGATCAGGTCGAAGTCGTGGTCCACGGCGTAGGAGATGGTAGCGTCCAGGGTGTCCAGGAAGTCCCGCAGCCGGGAGTGCAGGCCGGTGGCGGGGTCGACGCGCCCGTAGTTCTCCACCCCGATGTGGGCGTCGGCGAAGTGCAGCACGCGGAGGCCCCGGAACTCCAGCGCGGATCACCCCAAGCGAGCCCTGTCCCGCCCGGGAGATTTCGCCCGCCGGCCGCCCCCTCCCTCCTTCCCAGGCGGATCGGCGGCAACGTCAGACGGGCGCTCGTCTGAGCTAGAGCGTGACGAGCTCGATCAAAGATCGACCTCCTCCACGTCCCCGAACAGCTCGTCGAGGGCCGAGGCCGGTCGGGCGGCGCCGCGCTCGGCGGCGACGGCCGCCCCGCCGGACGGCCCGCAGGCGACCTCCCGGTAGAACGCCTCGTCGTAGCTGCGGGTCCGCACCACCACCGGCATGGGCAGCGCCTGGCCGAAGAGGAGCGCCTGCTGCCGGTGGTCCAGGGTGGCCAGGGCGTGGCGGAGCACCCGGGCGTCCCTGGCCCCGGCCAGGAGGGCGGCCACGTCGTCCTCGTCCTCCAGCCGGCAGGCGAACTTGGTCCCGATCTGAGAGAGCACCTCGGCGTCGATGCGGGAGGGACGCTGGTCCACGACCAGGAGGGTGACGTTGTACTTGCGCATCTCCCGGGCGATGGTGCCGAAGGTCGTCTCCCGGGATACGGACGGGTCCAGGAACCGGTGCGCCTCCTCGATGGCGATGACGAGGGGGGTCGGCTCCCTCCCCTCCCCGGCCAGGTACCGCTCCGTGCGCGCCACGTACACCTCGTGGATGCGGCGGGTGAGGATGTTGGCCACGAGCATGTACCCGAGCGCCGGGGTGCGGCCGAACTCGACGACCACGTGCAGGCCGCGGCCCAGGCAGTCCAGGATGTCCTCCACGGCGTCGTGGGGGACCTCCTCCCGCAGGAACGGCAGCCCCAGGAGCCGCTCCAGCTTGCGCCGCAGGGCGGCCAGCGCCCCGGGGTGCAGGCCGGCCTCGGCCGCGTAGGCCTCCAGCTCCGCCGGCTCCAGGCGCAGGAAGCGGGTGAACCAGTCCCTCCCCTCCCGGTTGCGGATCGCCACCAGCGATTCGTACGCCGTCGGGTTCAGGTTGAGGCTGGAGGACAGGAGCAGGATGTCCTCCGGGGTGATCTGCCGGTAGGCCAAGTGCAGGGCGCCGTCGGCCCGCACCCCCCGCGCGCGGGTCGACTCGGGGTCCAGGGTGTACAGGACCACCCGCCCGGGGAAGAGCTGCTTCAGGCCCTTGACCCTGGGGCCGTCCTCGCTTCGCCCCTCCCACCCGTACTCGTTGTGGGCGTCGAAGACCAGCACGCCGGCCACGCCCGACCGCACCAGCCCGGCCAGCAGCAGGCGGGTGAGAAAGGTTTTGCCCGTCCCCGACATGCCGAAGACCCCGGCCGACCGCTGCACCAGCCTGGCCAGGTCCACGCAGACCGGGACGTCCAGCTCCAGCGGCCTGCCCACGGCGAAGCGGGTCGCCGAGGGGGCGCCGAAGATCCGGAAGATGTCCTCCTCCGCCGCCGCGCGCACCGGGGAGCCGTGCTCGGGCAGCGTCCTGGCCTGGCGCACCTCCCCCGCCTCCAGGTCCAGCTCCAGGCTCGGCCGGAGCGCGGCGAGGGGGTAGACGGCGGTGCCCCACAGCACGTCCTTTAGCAGCCCCTCCGCCTCGGCCGCCTCCACGAGGAAGCGGGGATGGAGGGCCTGGTAGCGGACGTCCGCCACCAGGCAGAAGTAGAGGTGCTTCCGGCCCTCGACGACGGCGAAGTTCCCCAGCTTGACCTCCTCGACGGAGGTGCCGGGATCCAGCTTGGCCAGCAGATCCCCGGCGCTCGCTCCGTCCACGATCCTCCCGCGCATCGCCGCCGACACCCACCCCGCCGCTCTGCCGCTCGCTCGGCCTCCGACGGAGATAGGTTCCCTGCGCCACCCTGCCATCCCTGCTCGTCCCGGCGCAGGGCGGCCCGCTCCGAGGACTCCCATGGGTGCGGGGAGAACGGGCGCGTGCTGCAGCGTCCTGCGCATAATACCGGAGTTGACCGTGCACGCCCTGACTTAAGGAAAGCGCACGGTATCCTTACACGCACACCGGATAGACCCTGCGGAAACGACAAAGCCGCCGGTAGTATAATTCGAATTGATGCGATATGGATGTCACGATCCTGAAGTGGCTCGCCGTGCTCTGGCCGGCCGCCCTGGTCGGCCTGTTCGAATACCTCCGGCACACGCCTTTCGTCCTGGCGCGGGTGCCCATGGCCGCGAGCAACTGGCTGACGGCGCTGCTCGTCCTGGCCGCCACGGCGGCCGTGTCGCGCGCCATCTTCACCCTGCTGGAGCGGGCGCAGGCGGACCTGCAGCGCAAGCAGCAACAGCTGGCCGTGATGGAGGAGCGGGACCGCATCGCGCGCGAGCTGCACGACGGCATCAGCCAGGCCCTGTTTTACGCCAACGTCAAGCTGGCGGAGGCGGAGCGGCATCTGAAGGCGGGCGCGCTGGAGGCGGCGGCCCGCGCCCTCACCGAGGGGCGCGAGGCCATCCGCTTCTCCCACGATGACGTGCGCCAGGCCATCTTCAACCTCAAGGTGGCCGACAGCGCCACCCGGGGGCTGGAGCAGGCCCTGCGCGCCCACGTCGAGGAGTTCCGGCGCCAGACCGGCATCGAGGTGGCGCTCGACATCGAGAGCCTGAGCCGGTTCCGCCTGCCGCCCCGGACGGAGGGCGAGGCGTTGCGCATCATCCAGGAGGCCCTCTGGAACGTGCGCAAGCACGCGCGCGCCAACCGGGTGGACATCACCTGCCGGCCGGCCTCCCACCGCTACCTGCGCTTCGCGGTGGCCGACGACGGCTGCGGCCTGCCGCCGGGGGCGACGGGGGCGGATGGCGGCGGCTTCGGGCTCAAGATCATGCGCCAGCGGGCGCAGGCGGTGGGCGGGCGGGTGGAGATCCGCTCCGCCCCCGGCCAAGGCACGTGCGTCGAGCTGCTCGTGCCGGTGACGACAGAGGGGGAATGCTCCGGTGACGGCAAGGCTGCTGATCGTTGATGACCACCTCCTCTCCCGCAAGGGGATCGCCAGCCTCCTGGCGGGGATGCCCGAAGTGGAGGTGGTGGGCGAGGCGGCGGACGGTGTGGAGGCGCTGGAGAAGGCGCGGGCCCTGTCCCCCGACCTGGTGCTCATGGACATCAACATGCCGCGCTGCAACGGGATCGAGGCCACGCGCCGCATCAAGGCCGAGCTGCCGGAAGTGAAGGTGGTGATCCTGAGCGTCTCCGACGACGTGCAGGACCTGTTCGAGGCCATCAAGGCGGGCGCCCAGGGTTACCTGCTGAAGAACATGGAGCCGGAGACGTGGATCGAGTACCTGCGCGGCATGATCCAGGGCGACACGCCCATCTCCCGCGCCCTGGCCGCCCGCATCCTGCGCGAGTTCACCGTGGAGGAGGCGGCCGCGGAGGGAACCGGCGACACCCGCCTCACCGCCCGCGAGCGGGAGGTGCTCGAGCAGGTGGCCCACGGCCTGAGCAACCGGGAGATCGCCGAGCGGCTCACCATCGCGGAGACGACGGTCAAGAACCACCTGCGCAACATCCTGGCCAAGCTGCAGCTGCGCAACCGGGTGGAGCTGGCGGCCTACGCCTATCAGACCGGTATCGTCAAGCGCGGCGCGCCCGGCCGGTGAGGCGGGGCCGGGGACCTCAATCCTCCTCGAAGAACCGCCCTCCCCGGCCGTGGCAGTCGCGGCAGGGCACCGCCCGCCGCAGCGTGTCCGGGTGGCACTCGAGGCAGGGGATCTGCATGTGTTCCCGGAACTCCGGCAGCCGCGGGTGGCTGCGCAGGCGCACGTCCTCCCAGCTCTCCGTGTTGTGGCAGACGGTGCAGGAGACGTCCCGCGCCACCTGGTGCAACCGGCCGCCGGGCACCCGGTGGCACGAGGCGCAGCGCTCCCCCTCTACCAGCCGGTGATCGAAGTCGACCCTCTTCCAGTCGCTCGTCGACTTGTGGCAGGCGGCGCAGCGCGGGTCGGCGATGTCGGGGTGCGCCAGCTCCGCGTCCCGCCCGTGGCAGGCGGCGCAGTCCTCCCGGGGGGACGCCGCCTCCCCGGCGCTGTGGAAGGCGATGGTGAGGCGCCCGCCGGTGTGCTCGGTGTGGCAGACGGTGCATTCCAGGTCGGCCGTCTGGCGGTGAAGCTCGCCCACCGCCGGCCGCTCCTCTTCCCCCTTTTCGATCTCCGGTCGGCTGTGGCAGTTCCCCGCCAGGCAGCCCTGGCTCCCCGTGCCCCGGAAGGCCACGTGGCAGGTGAGGCAGTCAGCCTTCAGGTGGTGCCGGTTGAGGGGACCGGGGGCCAGGAGGCGCTCGACCACGCGCCGGGCCGCCCCCGGCTCCTTGGCCGTCGCCCCCTTCACCAGGATGGTGGCGGCGCCGGCCACGAGAGCAGTGAGCACCAGCAGGTTGATGACGGTTCTCCCGGACACGGAGCGGCCAGTCCCCCTTGCAGGCGCGCCGGCTCGCCGCCCCGCCGCGAGCAGGCGCGCGGGCAGCGTCGTTCAGTCGTCCTCGAAGAAGCCGCCGCGCCCGTGGCACTGGGAGCAAGGCACCGCCTGCGAAAGCGTGGTCGGGTGACAGGCGCGACAGCCGAGCTGCATGTGCTCCCGCATCTCCGGGATGCGCGGGTGCCGGAACGAGGTCGGCGTCCAGCGCTGCGTCGTGTGGCACACGCTGCAGCTCGTCCCCTGGGCCAAGGGATGGATGCCCGTGGACGGCGGCCGGTGGCAGGAGGCGCACGGCGTACTCCCGATGCGGGCGTGGTCGAAGTTGACCCGGCGCCAGCTCTCGGTCGAGACGTGGCAGGCGGCGCAGCTCGTGCTGCCCAGGTTGGCGTGCAGGCTATCCCTCGGCTTGCGGCCCAGGTGGCAGTTCCCGCACTGCTGCCGCGTCGCCGCCGGCAGGCTGGCGTGGCTGAAACTGGCCGGCTTCCACCCCGAGGTCCGGTGACAGGCGGCGCAGTCGGCCGCCCCCAGGCTCGCGTGCAACCCGTCCTTCGGCTTGCGGCCCAGGTGGCAGGTCGCGCACGCCTGGCCGGCCACGGCCTGGTGGCTGAACTGCACCTTCCCCCAGTCGCTGGTGGAGGTGTGACAGACGGTGCAGCGCCGCTCGCCGATGGCCGGGTGGGCCTTCCTGGCGTCGGCCAGGTGACAGCCCGCGCAGGGGGCGTCACCCAGCTTCCCATGG
>JBBIPI010000082.1:0-6916 GCA_037442985.1 Clostridiales bacterium | reverse complement strand
GAGTCCGTCTTTCCTGGCGTTCGATCAAGTTGGCCGCAACGAGCTCCCTGATGGCGCGCTTGACGGTCTCGACGCTGATCCTGCACGCTTTGGCAATTGTCTGGCGGGCGGGCCAAGCGCTCGCTTGCTGGTCTGCACAACGGCAGAGGAACAGGTATACGATTATGGCGTGCTCAGACAGGCCCGGCATCTCCCATATCGCGTTGCTGGCCCACCACCAACCGCGGCGGCGCCGATCCTGAAGGCGGTCGCCGCCGACGCTGGAGTTAGTGGTCATCTCTGTTCTGGCACCTTCCTTCTTGATCCGACTTGATCCGACGAAAGCGCCCGTCCCGGTGGAGCCAGGACGGGCGGAGGCGCAACAAGAAAGCCCCCCGGAACGGAGGGCTTATTTACGCAAGATAAGGGCATCAGCATTCATCGCGGAAATTGTTGACCTCGAAGGCACCGTTCATCGCCAGGAGGATGTCCGCCAACTCGACCCGGAGCTGCTCTCGCTCCCGCCCCGCTCCCACGGCGCGCCGCCGCGGGAGCACCAGGGCGCTGTGCAGATAGATCACGTGCGGCATCACCGTCGCCCCCAGCATCCCTACGGCCACGTAGGCACTGCCGGCGTCCAGGGACGGCCTGAGGAGCCCGGCGGCCACACCCCGCCAGTCCGCTTGCACCAGCAGGAGCTCGAAGGCGTACGCCGCGCCGATGACGGCGACGAAGGCCGCGACGCCGCCCTCCAGCCACCGGAACCCGGCCCGCTCCAGCGTTAGGATGGCGAAGACGGCGACGGCCGTCAGCAGGGCGCCGGCCCACAGGGGCAGGCCGAAGAGCAGGTGCAACCCTAGCGCCCCGCCCAAGACCTCCGCCAGGTCGGTGGCCACCGCGGCCGCCTCCGCCCCCACCCACAGGAGGGCGGCCACGGGGCGGCGGAAGTGCAGCCGGCAGTTCTCCGGAAGGCTCCGGCCGGTGACGATGCCCAGCTTGGCGGCCAGGAACTGGATCAGGATGGCCATGAGGTTGCTCCAGAGGAGCACCCAGAGCAGCCGGTAGCCGAAGGAAGCCCCGCCGGCGACGTTGGTGGCGAAGTTGCCCGGGTCCATGTAGGCGACGCTGGCCACGAAGGCTGGGCCCAACCACGGGACAGCCCGCAGCACCCGTGCCCGTGGCGCCGGCGCCCCGCACGCCACGAGGCGGGCGGCTCCCGCCCGCCGTTCCACGACCTCGGCCCCTCCTCCGTTCCCGCCCGGCCGGTGGGCGAGTTACGAGTTAGTCGAGGCTAACAACCCGGCCCCACTTGCTGAGACTATGCCGCCGCCGCGGGAAGGTTCCGGGCAGCCGGCCCCCCGCTCCGCATACCCTGAACCCGGGGGGCAGGCGCATGCGGGGCCGCTCGGTGTCGATGGAGGACTTCCTCGAGAAGATCTACCTGACGGCGGAGCGCAAAGGAGAAGTCCGGGTGGGAGACCTGGCCGCCCAGCTCCGGCTCAAGCCGCCCAGCGTCACCCGCATGATCCAGAAGCTGGGTCAACAGGGGCTGGTCAACTACGAGCGTTACCGCCGCGTGACCTTGACGGACCGGGGACGGGAGCTCGGCCGCTTCCTCTCGCGGCGGCACGCGGTGCTGGAGGAGTTCCTGCGGCTGCTCGGCTGCACCGACCCCGAGACGGTGTACCGTGACGTCGAGGGGATCGAGCACCACGTCAGCCCTGACACCCTGGCCTGCATCGAGCGCTTCGTCGCCTTCGCCCGGACCCACCCGGAGTGGGTGGAAACCCTGCGTGCCCAGACGCCTTCGCGGTGAGGCGCCCTGTCAGCAGGAGCCGCTGCCGCCGTCGGGCTTGCCCGTGGTATCGTATGATACACCAGGGAGGTATCGCGACGGGGAGACGGAGGGGAGAAGCACGTGTCTCGCCAGGCGGCCCTCCTCCTCGCCCTGGCCCTGGCGGCCGGCGCCGGGCTCGCCGCCGTGCTGGCTGTCGCCCGCCCCGGCTCGGCCCCTGACCGGGAGGCGTCCGCGGCGGCTCCGCCCACGCCACGGCCCGCTGAGGCGTTGCTCTCCCCCGGCAGGCTGAGCCCGGATCATGCCCAGGCGGGCTGCCTCACCTGCCACGTCCCCTTCCGGGGAACCACGGACGCAGGCTGTCTGGGGGCCAACTGCCATGGACGGGCGGAGCTCGCCCAGTCGCAGCGGAAACCGGCCGCGGCCGAGCTGCACCGCCAGGCCAGCGGGCAGCGGTGCGTCGCTTGCCACACGGAACACCTCGGCGGCCCCCTGACCGCCGGGTTCCACCGCCGCGGGCTCGACGCCCCCACGCAATCGGGTTGCGCCGGGTGCCACGACGCCGAGGCCGCCCACCCCGGAATCCCCACCAGGGACTGCGCGTCCTGCCACGTCTCCACCAGCGACTGGGAGGACTACGACTTCGACCACAACACGGTTTGGCAGTGGCCGTGCGCCTCCTGCCACCGCCCCAAAGAGGAGACTCGGCGCCGATAGCTCTGCTTGCTGGCGACCGCCTTGCCACGGCCGGCACTTATCACTAATATCTGTAGTGACATAGGCCGCATCGGGGGGAGGAACATGCGCTGCCCGGTCTGCGCCGCCGCAGGCTCGCTCGGGCTGCTGCAGGAATACAGGCGAGGGAAGACCGTCTACAGCCGTTACTTCTGCCGGCAATGTTGCTCGGAGGTCTGCTTTGAGAACCAGACGCTCGTGTCCGTCCTGGACATCGACGAGGAGGGCGAGGCGCGGCCCAGGGCACGCGGCCTGTGGCCCCTGGCCGGCCTGGAGCCGGGCCTCCAGACGCCCTGACCGCGGGCGGCGCCAGGTCTGAAGGTCTCGCATCGGGGGTGGGGGCGTGGAGGCGTACCCCATAAACGTGTTCCGCCTCGGCAAGCGAGGGTTGGAGCGCGTCCTGGGCAGCCTGGAGTCGGAGATACTCGAGGCGCTCTGGGCCTTCGAGCGCCCGGCCACGGCTGGAGAGGTGCGGCGCGCCCTCTGCGCGCGGCGGCCCCTGTCCTTCAACACCGTGATGACCGTTATGAACCGCCTTGTGGAGAAGGGGCTGCTGGCGAAGGAGGGCGGCCCGGGCCCGTACCGCTACCGCCCGTGCTACAGCCGCGAGGCGTTCCTCACGGAGCTGGCGCGCGGGGTGGCCAGCGGGCTGGTGCGCGACTTCGGCGACTACGCCGTGAGCCAGTTCCTGGCCGCCCTGGTGGACGAGAAGCCCTCCGCCCTGGCGGAGCTGGAGCAACTCCTCCGGGAGGCGCGGCAGCGCCTGGGGCAACAGCCGTGAGCGCCCGGCGCCGGGCGACGGAGTCGACCTGGGTGCTCCTCGCTGGCGGCGGCTCCCTGGCCGCCCTGGGGGTGGCTCTGGGCACCAACGCCGTCCACGTCCAGGAGTTGCTGCGGGCCTGCCTCCCGCCCGCCGCATCGGCGCCGCGGCTGGCCGTCCTGGCGGGGTTGCAGCTGGCGACGCTGGGCGCGAGCGCCTTCCTGCTCCTCGGCCTGGGACGCGGCGCGCTGGTCTTCGCCAGGCAGTGGCGCGACACGACCCGGCTCGTGCGCCTCCTGCGCCGCGACGGCGCGCCCCTCCCTCCGGCGCTAGCCGCCGCTGCCGCCGACGCCGGGCTGTCCGGCCGCCTGGACCTGGTGCAGACGGGCACCCCCCTCGCCTTCACCTACGGGTTCGTCCGACCGCGGGTCCTCGTCTCCACCGGTCTGGTGGAGGCGCTCCCCGCAGCCGAGCTGGCCGCCGTCCTCCACCACGAGCGCTACCACGTGATGGCGCGCGACCCCCTCCGCGTCGCCCTGGCACGCGCGCTGGCCGCAGTCTGCCCCCGCTGGCTGCCCCTCAGGGACCTGGCGGAGCGCTTCCTGGTGGCGAAGGAACTGGCGGCCGACGAGTACGCCGTCGAGCGCTCCGGCGGACCGGACCGACTCGTGGGCGCCCTGGTCCGGCTCCTAGAACGCGGCCGTCAAGGCTGGCCGACCCCGGGGGGAGCCGTGGGCGGAGCGGAGGAGACGGCAGCGCGCCTGCGCCGCTTGCTGGCCTACCCGGCCCCCCTCCCCGTCGAGGGGGCCGCTGCGGCTCGCCGCGTCCAGCGGGCGGCGGTCCTCCTGTCCTCTCTGGCCCTGCTGCTCTGGGCGGCTTCTTGGGCGTCGCCCGAGGGCGCGGCCTGCGCCCTCGGCAGCACGGCGCTGGGTTTCCGGTAGGCTTCACCCCTCGCCACCGCGACCGGCCCCGGCGGAGGGGGTCTACACCCGCGCCAGGACGCCGGCTTCCGTCAGGCGGCGCAGGATCACCTCCTCCAGCGGACGGGAGGTGTCCACCAGGGCGAAGGCCATCCCGCGGCGGCGACAGAAGGCGGCCGCCTCGGCGGTGAATGCCTCCCGGCGGCGCCGGTATCCTTCCAGCAGGGCGGGCGTGACGCTCACCTCCTCGGCGGCCCCCGATTCCACGTCCACCAGGCGCAGGTCCCCCTCCAGGTCCGGGTCCAGCTCGTCCGGCGCCAGGACCTGGATCACCGCCACCTCCTGCCCCGCCGCCTGCAGCCGCTTCAGCCCCTCGGCGTACCCGCCGGGTGCCAGCAGGTCCGAGATCAGCAGGGTGAGGCCGGGCCGCGGGCGGTAGCGGCCGAAGGCGGCCAGGGACCGCTCCAGGTCGGTCTCGCCCCCCAGGGGGAGGTCGGCCAGGAAGCGCCAGACCTGCCACACCTGAGCGCGCCCGGCGCGGGGCGGCAGGTAGGCCAGGTCCCCGCCGCGGAGGCCGCCCAGGCCCACGCGCTCGTTGCGGACCAGGGAGAGGTAGGCGACGGCGGCGGCCAGGCGCTTGGCAAACGTCCCCTTGTGGGCGGGCCCCTCGCCCCAGTCCATGGAGCCGCTGGCGTCCACGAAGATGTGGACCGTGGCGTCCTCCTCCTCGGAAAAGAGCTTCACGAAGAGGCGATCCAGCCGCGCGTAGGCCTTCCAGTCGACCAGCCTCTCGTCGTCCCCGGGGACGTAGTCGCGGTAGTCGGCGAATTCGACGGCCACGCCCCGCCGGGGGGAGCGCCGCCCGCCGCTGTAGCGCCCGCGCAGGGGCCGCCGCGCCGCCAGGACCAACCGCTCCAGCCGGCGCAGGAATTCCCCGTCGAAAAGGCTCTCGGGACCGGACAAAGCCCTCACCCCCTAACCGGGGCGCAACATCCGCGGGCATGGCCGGCCAGCACGTCGTCCCCGGCCTCTGCTCGGCACGCCGTCCGGAATGGAGTCGCGGTCACGGCCGCCGTCCTCCTGGCACGGCCGGCTGGACGGCGGCAAGGACCTCGCCCACCACCTCGTCCGGCGCCACCCCCTCCGCCTGCCCCTCGAAGTTGAGGAGGAGGCGGTGGCGCAGGGCCGGCAGCGCCACGGCCCGCAGGTCGTCGTAGGCCACGTTGTATCGCCCCTCGAGGAGGGCGGTCGCCTTGGCCGCCAGGAGCAGCGCCTGCAGGCCGCGGGGGCTGGCGCCGCAGCGCACGAAACGGCGCACCGCCTCGGGCGCCTCCTCGTTGCCCGGGTGGGTGGCCCGCACCAGGCGGACGGCGTGCTCCACCACCGGCGTCGCCGCCGGCACCTCCCGCACCAGGGCCATGAGCTCCACCAGTTCCTCGCCGCTCAGCACCGGCTCCGCCTCGGGTAGGGTGGCGCCCGTGGTGCGGGCGGCGATCTCCATCAGTTCGTCGGCGCTGGGGTACGGGACCAGCACCTTGAACAGGAAGCGGTCGAGCTGGGCCTCGGGGAGGGGATAGGTGCCCTCCATCTCCAGCGGGTTCTGGGTGGCCAGGACGAAGAAGGGGTGGGGCAAGGGCCGCGTCTCGCCGCCCACCGTGACCGCGCGCTCCTGCATCGCCTCCAGGAGGGCGCTCTGGGTCTTGGGCGTCGCCCGGTTGATCTCGTCCGCCAGGACGACGTGGGCAAAGATGGGACCAGGCTGGAAACGGAAGCGCCGCCCGCTCCCCGGCCCCTCGTCGATCACCTGCGTCCCGACGATGTCGGCCGGCATCAGGTCGGGGGTGAACTGGATGCGGGAGAAGGAGAGGCTCACCGCCCGCCCGATGGTCCGCACCAGCACCGTCTTGCCCAGGCCGGGCACCCCTTCTAGCAGGGCGTGGCCGCCGGACAGGAGGCAGACGAGCACCTGGCGCACCACCTGCCGCTGGCCCACGATCACCCGGCCGATCTCCTCCTCCAGGGCGCGCGCCCGTTCCGTGAACCGCTCCGCCCGCGCCCGCACTTCCGCCGAGTCGTTCATGCCGTCCCCCTCCTGCTGAAGTAGCTCGACAGTCGCCGTCAACGGTCTCCGCCGCCCGCGGACCGCGGATCGAGGGACGAGAAGTACTCCCGGACCAGCTCCCGCAGGCCCGGCGGCAGGCCCAGGCGCTGCACGGCGTCGCGCGCCTCCGCCTCGTACCGGCCAAACACCTCCTGGTAAGGCCGCAGGGCGCCGGTCACCACAGGCGACCAGGGGGCGTCCACCACCTGGCCGCTGGCCCCGCGGGCCCGCCCGCCCGCGGCGGAACGCTCCCCCTGGCCGCCGAGCAGGGACGGGTCGAAGACGCGCTCGAACTCGCCCGTGGCCCCGAAGGACGATCCGGAACCGGCGGGACCGGGGCCCATGCCTCCGCCGCCCCCACCCGGCGTGCCGCCGCCACCGGGCGCGCCACCCGCGCCTGGACTGCCGGGGAAGCGGGAACCGCTCCCCCCGCCGGTGCCCGACCCGCCCCCGGGCTGGCCGGCGCCTCCGCCGCCCGCGCCTCCCGCGGCCGGGTTCGCACCGGCACCGGCAGCTCCACCCGCGCCGGCGCCGCCTTCGCCCCCGCCGCCCGGCCCCGGGCCCAGGCGCACGGGTCCGGCTGCCCGTCCCGCGGGCGTCCCGGTCCCCTCTGCCAGGACGAGATC
>JBBIPI010000081.1:0-6944 GCA_037442985.1 Clostridiales bacterium | reverse complement strand
TCCCGGCCGCCGCGGCGGCCAACAGGACCAGCCCCCAGAGGAGCCGGCGCCGCCTGTCTCCTGCCAAGCGCAATCCCGCCCGCCTCCGCCCTCGACGCTCCTCCCCGGCATTTCTAGGCCCGGTCGCCCGGGATTAGAACGCCGTCAGGCGGTCGCTCCCCAGGGGGCTGGGTGGCATTACCAAAGCGAGGCTCCATTAGGGTAATTTAATCGTTTAACTTATTAATGTACTAAAGGTCCGTTGCGCCCCAACGATTCCCCGCACCTTGCCCCTAGGGGTATCTGGCAACATAATAACACGTCTATTTCCGCCTGGAGGATAACGGCGCTGACGGCGGGCGGCACGACGGATTGCCCTATGGCAGCACCGTCAACAGCAGTTCCTTGTCGGTAAGACGCGACCGAGCGACGGTTTTTGGATTGCGATTACATGATTTTGACCCGGTCCAATCAAATGCAGGATATTGACCCTTGCCTAGGGGTGTGTGCGGGAACTGGGGCTTTGAACCTGCCGCACTGCGGAGTCGCCCCCACTGGCGGCACCCGCCGCGGAGGATCAGAGGAAGCGCATGAAGACCCGGTTGGCCACCGGCAGGGCGCGGGGGGTGAGGCGAAGACGGCCGTCCTCCAGGGCCAAGAGGCCCTGCTCCCGGAGCTCCCCGACCGCGGGGCCGTAGACGTCCAGGAGGTCGGTCCCGAAGCGCCGGCGAAAGTCGGCCAGGGACACCCCTTCCAGGAGCCGCAGGCCCAGGATGACGGTGTCGCCCATCTCCCGGGCGCGGTCGGCGCCCTCCGCCTCCGCCACGGGCAGGCGGCCGGCGGCCAGGGCCGCCCGGTAGCGGTCCAGGCGCCGCTCGTTGGTCCAGCGCCGCCCCGCCAGGTGCGAGGAGGCGCCGGGGCCCAGGCCCAGGTAGTCGCCGTTCCGCCAGTAGATCTGGTTGTGGTGGGAGCGGCAGCCGGGGCGGGCGAAGTTGGAGATCTCGTAGTGCTCGTACCCGGCGGCGGCCAGCACCTCCCGCGCCAGGTCGTACATCCCGGCCGTCTCGTCCTCCCCCGGCAGGCGGAGGGGCGGGCGGCCGAGCCGCGGGCGCGCCGCCGGGAGGCGCCCCTCCCGCAGCCAGCGCGCCAGCGCCGTCCCCTCCTCCACCTGGAGGGCGTAGGCGGAGACGTGCTCCGGCCCCAGGGCGACGACCCGCGCCAGGGTCGCGCGCCACCCGGCGAGGGTCTGGCCGGGCAGGCCGTAGATCAGGTCCACGTTCACGTTGGCGAAGCCGGCCCGCCGCGCCTCCCCGTAGGCGCGCAGGAAGTCGGCCACGGTGTGGCGCCGCCCCAGGAGGGCCAGCAGCCCGTCGTCCCAGGCCTGCAGCCCGAGGCTCAGGCGGTTGAAGCCGGCCTCCCTGAGCCGGGCCAGCCGGGCGGCATCTAGCGTCTCCGGGTTGGCCTCGACGGTCACCTCCGGCTCCGCCGGCTGCGGCCCGTCGGACGGCGGCTGGGGCGCGTCCAGCTGGAAGAGGCGACGCAGCCCCGCCGCGACGGCGGCCAGCTCCTCCGGGGGCAGGACGGTGGGGGTGCCGCCGCCGAAGTACAGGGTAACGGCCCGGCGCCCCGCCACCTCGGGCAGCCCGGCCAGCAACTCCGCCTCGCGCAGGACGGCCGCCGCGAAGCCCGCCGCCAGATCGGGCCGGTAGACGTAGGCGGGGAAGTCGCAGTAGGCGCAGCGGGCGGGGCAGAAGGGCACGTGGACGTAGACGGCCAGCGGCTCCAACCCTACTCGTCCACCTTGAGGACGGCCAGGAACGCCTCCTGGGGGATCTCGACGCGGCCGACCTGCTTCAGCCGCTTCTTGCCCTCCTTCTGCTTCTCCAGCAGCTTGCGCTTGCGGGTGACGTCGCCGCCGTAGCACTTGGCCAGCACGTCCTTGCGCAGGGCGCGGATCGTCTCGCGGGCGATGACCCGGCCGCCGACGGCCGCCTGGACCGGCACCTCGAAGAGCTGGCGCGGGATCAGGTCCTTGAGCTTCTCCACCAGCCGCCGGCCGCGCTGGTAGGCCTTGTCCCGGTGGACGATGACCGAGAGGGCGTCCACCGGCTCGCCCGCCACCAGCACGTCCAGCTTCACCAGGTCCGAGGGCCGGTAGCCCTCCAGGGTGTAGTCCAGGGTGGCGTAGCCCCGGCTGCGGGACTTGAGCTGGTCGAAGAAGTCGAACATGATCTCGGCCAGGGGCAGCAGGTACTGCAGGCGCGCCCGCGCCGGGTCGGGGTAGTCCATGTCCAGGAGGGTGCCGCGCCGGTCCTGGCACAGCTCCATGAGGGGGCCGACGTACTCGCTGGGGGTGATGACGGTGGCCCGCACGAAGGGCTCGGCGATCTCGGCGACCTGGCCGCGGTCGGGCAGGTCGGCCGGGTTCTGGATCTCCACCACCGTGCCGTCCGTCTTCGTCACCCGGTAGGAGACGCTGGGGGCGGTGGCCACCAGCTCCAGGCCGTACTCGCGCTCCAGCCGCTCCTGGACGATCTCCATGTGGAGCAGCCCCAGGAAGCCGCAGCGGAAGCCGAAACCGAGCGCCGCTGACGTCTCGGGCTCGTAGGTCAGGGCGGCATCGTTGAGCTGGAGCTTGGCCAGGGCGTCCCGTAGCCGGTCGTAGTCCTCGGAGTCCACCGGGTACAGCCCGCAGAACACCATGGGCTGGGCGCGCCGGTAGCCCGGCAGCGGCGCGGCGGCGGGCCGCGCGGCGGAGGTGATGGTGTCGCCCACCCGGCAGTCGCGCACGTCCTTCATCCCGGCGGCGACGTAGCCCACCTCGCCGGCGCTCAGCCGCGGAGCGGACGTGAGGCGGGGGCGGAAGACGCCCACCTCCGTCACCGTGAACTCCCGCCCCGTCGCCATGAGGCGGATGACCTCCCCCGGCGCCACCGCGCCGTCCACGACCCGGACGTAGGCGATGGCGCCCCGGTAGGGGTCGAAGTGGGAGTCGAAGATGAGGGCGCGCAAGGGCGCGGCGGCGTCGCCCCGCGGCGGGGGCACGCGCGCCACCACCGCCTCCAGCACCTCGTCGATGCCGATCCCCTCCTTGGCCGAGACGGGCAGCGCCTCGTCCGGGTCCAGGCCGAGCTCGGCCAGCTGGGCGCGGACCCGCTCGACGTCGGCGCTGGGCAGGTCGATCTTGTTGATCACGGGGATGATCTCCAGGTCGTGCTCCAGGGCCAGGTAGAGGTTGGCCAGGGTCTGCGCCTCCACCCCCTGGGAGGCGTCCACCACCAGGAGCGCCCCCTCGCAGGCGGCCAGGGCGCGCGAGACCTCGTAGGCGAAGTCGACGTGCCCGGGGGTGTCGATGAGGTTGAGGACGTACTCCCGCCCGTCCCGCGCCCGGTAGTCCATGCGCACCGCCTGGGCCTTGATGGTGATGCCCCGCTCCCGCTCGAGCTCCATCTGGTCCAGGACCTGGTCCTGCATCTCCCGGGGGTCGACGGTGCCGGTGCGCTCCAGCAGCCGGTCGGCCAGGGTGGACTTGCCGTGGTCGATGTGGGCGATGATGCAGAAGTTGCGGATGCGCTCCAGGGCGGGCGGGGCCGCCATCGGGCGGTCGGACCTCCGTGCGCGGCAAAAGCCGCAGGGTGCCCGGCGTCGCGCAGACGGGTGGCCGGGTGGCAAGCATTATAGCATCCGGCCCTGCCGGCATGGGGGACCGACCTGAAAACTGGCAGCGCGTGCCAGTTGTAGGGTCAAGCCCGAGCCCGGCGTCCTTCATCCCGGCGGCGACCAACCCGACCTCGCCGGCGCGCTCCGGGGCAGGAAAACGGCCGCGCGGCGCCGAACCAGCGCCCCGGGACGAACCGGCCCGCCCCCGGGCCGGAACCGGGAGGTAGGCCCATGTCCGCGGCACGCCTCGTGGCACTCGTGTCCCTGGTCCTCCTGGCCGCCGCGGCCTGCGCGCCGCCGTCGCCACCACCGGACGCCGGGCAGCGCGCCGCCGGCACTTCCGCCGCCAGCGACGGCTCGTCCCTGCCCCGCCGCGTCACCATCGCCGGCCAGGCCGGCCAGACCCGCGGCCTCCTCTTCGGCCGCGGCGACTACGGCGTGGTGCTGGCCCACGGCGCCATCTACGACGCGGCCAGCTGGACGCCCCTGGCGGTGGAGATCGCCCGCGCCGGGATGGTGGCCCTGGCCGTGGAGGAGATCGGGCCGGACAACCTCCTGGACGCCATCGCCTACCTTAAAGAGGCCGAGGGCGCACGGGCCGTGGCGCTCGTCGGCGCCAGCGCCGGCGGCGCCAGCGCCCTCCGCGCCGTGGAGCGCGCCCCCGACGCCGTCGACCAACTGATCCTGCTCTCGGCCCGCGGCGACGTGGCCAGAACGGGCACGGTCCCGAAGCTCTTCGTGGTCAGCGAGGGGGAGCCCCTGGCGGAGGACGTCCGGCGCATGGCGGCGGAGGCGCCAGGCGACGACAACGAGCTGTTGATCCTGCCCGGCTCCGCCCACGCCCAGGCCATCTTCCTCACGGACCAGGGGCCGCGCCTGACTGAGGCCATCCTGGCGCGGCTGCAGGAGCGCGCCGGAGCCCCTCAGGCGCCCAGGCGGGAGCCGTAGAGGACCTCGTAGTACCGCTGGTACTCGCCGCTGCGGACCCGCTCCCACCAGGGCCGGTTCTCCACGTACCAGCGCACCGTGGCCGCCAGGGCCTCGTCGAAGGTGTGCCGGGGCGCCCAGCCCAGCTCCGCGCGCAGCTTGCGGGCCGAGAGGGCGTAGCGCCGGTCGTGCCCGGGCCGGTCGGCCACGAAGCGGATCAGGTCCTCCGGCCGGCCCAGGAGGGCGAGGAGGGCGCGCGTGATCTCCAGGTTGCTCCGCTCGTTCCCGGCGCTGACGTTGTACACCTGGCCCGGGCGCCCGGCCTCCAGCACCCGCAGCAGGGCGGCACAGTGGTCCTCCACGTAGATCCAGTCGCGGACGTTCCGCCCGTCGCCGTACAGCGGCAGCGGCTGCCCCTCCAGGGCGTTGGTCACGAAGAGGGGGATGAGCTTCTCGGGAAACTGGTAGGGCCCGAAGTTGTTGCCGCACCGCGTCACCACCACCGGCAGGCCGTAGGTGACGTGGTAGGCGCGGCAGAGGAGGTCGGCGGCCGCCTTGCTGGCGGCATAGGGGCTGTTGGGCGCCAGGGGGGAGTCCTCGGTGAAGGGCGGGTCGTCCGGGCCGAGCGACCCGTACACCTCGTCGGTGGACACCTGCACGAAGACCCGCCGCCTGCCGCCCTCGCCGGCGCCCGCCTCCGGTCCCCCGTCGCCGAGCCAGGCCGCCCGCGCCGCCTCCAGGAGCACCTGCGTCCCCTTGACGTTGGTGTCCAGGAAAGGGGACGGGTCGAGGATGGAGCGGTCGACGTGGGACTCGGCGGCCAAGTGGACCACGGCGTCGAACCCCTCCTCGCGGAAGAGGCGGTCCACCAGCTCCCGGTCGGCCACGTCGCCGCGCACGAAGCGGTAGCCCGGCCCCTCCTCCACCCCGGCCAGGTTCTCCAGGTTGCCGGCATAGGTCAGCTTGTCCAGGTTGACCACCCGCCAGGCGGGGCGCTCCCGCCGCAGCAGCCGCACGAAGTTGCTGCCGATGAACCCGGCCCCGCCGGTGACCAGCACCTTCAGACCCGTACACCCCCTGCCAGGCCGCGCTTACTCCCCGCCCCGGCCGCGCCCGTCGCCGAGGCCGCGCGGCGCCTCCTGTCCCGGCCGCAGGGCCAGGTAGCGGGCCAGCGCCTCCTCCCAGGGGGGGAGCAGCCGGCCGATGGCCTCGGCCAGGGGGAAGGGGTCCAGCACGGAGTTGCGCGGGCGCCGGGCGGGCCGGGGGAACTCCGCCGCGGTCACCGGCACCACCGGGACGTCCCACCCGAGGCGGGCGAAGACGGCGCGGGCGAAGCCGTACCAGGTGGTGCTGCCGCTGTTGGTAACGTGGTAGGTCCCGGCGCAGCCGGCGGCCACCAGGTCGGCGGTGGCGGCGGCCAGGTCGGCGGTGAAGGTGGGGCAGCCGCGCTGGTCGTCCACCACCCGGACCGGCGCCGGACCGCCCGCCCCGGACGCGGCCTTGCCGGTGGCGCCGGCGGCGCCCGCGGCGGCCGCCCGCCAGCGCTCCCCCAGCGCGATCATCGTCTCGACGAAATTGCGCCCCCCGTGGCCGCACAGCCAGCTCGTCCGGATGAGCAGGTACCGACAGCCCGCCTCGGCCAGGGCGCGCTCCCCCCAGAGCTTGCTCTCCCCGTAGGCGTTGAGGGGCCGGGGCGCGTCGTAGACGCCGTACGGCCCCTCCTTCTCACCGTCGAAGACGTAGTCGGTGCTGAAGTGGACCAGGAGCGCCCCCGCCTCCCGGCAGGCCAGGGCCAGGTGGCGCACCCCCAGCCCGTTGACCCGGAAGGCCGCGGCCCGGTCGGACTCGGCGCCGTCCACGTCGGTGTAGGCGGCGCAGTTGACCACCACGTCCGGTTGCCAATCGGAGACCGCCGCCCGCACCGCCTCCCACCGCGTGATGTCGAGCTCCGCCCGGGCGAGCGGCCGCACCTCGGCGCCGCGGCGGCGGAACTCGGCCACCACGTCCCGCGCCAGCATGCCGCCGGCTCCGGTCACGAGCGCCCTCACCCGTGCCGGATCCCCCAGGTGTACGGGATGGAGGGGTCGTCGTGGGGCACCCGGTACTCGTCCGGGTGCTCGTAGTCGTAGAGCTCCGTCGGGAAGTTGACGATCAGCGCCGGCTGTCCGCCCTCGGCGGTGAAGCCGTGGTAAACCAGGGGCGGGATCTTGAGCAGCACCGGGTTCAGGTGGCCGATGTGGAATTCGTTGACCTCCCCCCGGGTGGGGCTGTCCTCCCTGGGGTCGTACAGGACCACCTTGGCCATGCCGGAAACGCACACGAAGTGGTCCGTCTGCTTCCGGTGGTAGTGCCACGCCTTGTACACGCCCGGGTAGCAG